>NZ_CP011924.1:722500-1025833 GCF_000238315.3 Pseudoalteromonas piscicida | reverse complement strand
TGCAGGACGTATTGCAACTAAAGTGATGCAAACTGCCCTAGCCGTGCGCGAATCAGTCATGAAACTACTCGATGTGCTGGTATATATTTTAGTGTACTTCACCGCAATGCTCGCGCTTGTTGCAAGCAGTGATATACGTTTGATGATCCCGCTGGTTATTTGGCTTGGCTGCTATATCTGTTTCCAATTTTATTTTGTTCCTAAGTTAAAACGTGTTTCTAGTGAACAGGCTGACGCGCGCTCAGAAATGACAGGAAGGATAGTTGATAGCTACACCAATATTTCAACCGTAAAGCTTTTCTCTTATACCAAACGAGAAGAAGAATATGCTAGAGATAGCATGGATGTATTTATTCAACCTGTATATAAGCAAATGCGCTTAGCAACTAGCTTAAACGTTAGTATTCAGGCCTTAAATTATCTTTTGGTATTTTCCGTCGCGGCACTTTCCATCTATTTATGGTCTTTCAATGCGATAACCGCTGGTGCAATCGCAATTACAGTAGGCTTAGCCTTACGACTAAATGGTATGGCGCAGTGGATAATGTGGGAAATTAGCGGCCTATTCGAAAATATTGGTACAGTTGCAGACGGCATGAACACGCTCTCAAGACCGCTTGATATTGTTGATCAACAAACAGCGCCGCAGTTAGATTTTAAAGCCGGAAAAATCGACTTTTGTAACACTACCTTCGCTTATAAGCGTAAGGATGCAGCGAGACAACATAACGTCATCGATAACCTGAACCTACATATCAAACCCGGCGAGAAAATTGGTGTAGTTGGCCGCTCAGGTGCGGGGAAGTCGACCTTAGTGAACTTATTACTGAGATTCTACGATACCGACGGCGGCAGCATCGAAATTGATGGCCAAAATATTGCTAAAGTAAAGCAGGAAAGCTTACGACGTCATATCGCTATGGTGACGCAAGATACTTCTTTGCTCCATCGCAGCGTACGCGACAATATCCTTTATGGTCGCCCTGATGCATCAGAGGAAGAATTAATAGCCGCAACAAAAGAAGCGCAGGCTTATGATTTTATCCAAGACTTAGAAGACAGCCACGGAAATACCGGCTTTGACGCACAAGTCGGTGAACGTGGTGTGAAACTATCAGGTGGCCAACGCCAACGTATCGCCATTGCTCGTGTATTACTAAAAAATGCGCCAATTTTAATTTTAGACGAAGCCACTTCTGCTTTGGATTCTGAGGTTGAGCAAGCCATCCAAGAGAGCTTAGATGCACTGATGGAAGGTAAAACCGTTATTGCAATTGCCCATAGATTATCCACAATTGCACAAATGGACAGATTAATCGTAATGGATGAAGGTCGGATAGTAGAAGAAGGAAGCCATCAATCCTTGCTAGCCTTAGGTGGTATTTACGCCAAACTTTGGTCGCATCAAACCGGTGGATTTATTGGGGTTGAGTAACGCCGTTACAAAATAGCGCGACCGCCTTTTCAACTAATATATCAAGCTCTGCTTCTGGAAGCGGAGCTTGCCATTTTATCGCGCGTTCCCAATAGCCTAGCTTTTTCAGTGCGCCCAAAAAGTACGCTGCGGCAAAGTCCGCATCAAAACTACCAAGACACCCTGAATTCGCCGCATCTTCGAACCATTGGATCATCGCGGCTTCACAATGACTAAACTTTTCATTTAGATTCTGTGCTTGCTCAAAGCTACGCATCGATTCAATCATCACAATACGCGACAAACGCATATAATCCTCGTCATTCAACAAAGTCATTGCGCTTTTCGCAAGATGTTGCAATTGCACTGAAAAATCATAGTTTGGGATAAATTGTATCGCAGTTATCGGCTTTATCCGCTCAATTAACAGCTCAACAACGGCATCAAAGAGCTCGTCTTTGGTCGAGTAATGTTTGTATAACGTGCGCTTTGATACTTCCGCTGATTGACTGATCGACTCCATCGTCGTCGCCTGCAAGCCTTTTTGAGCGAACTCTTCTATCGCTGCACATAAAATTGACTGCTGTTTTGGTGAAAGTTGCGTCATTTACTTATTCTGTCTTTAATTAATAGTGGGAAAAGCGAGCCTTTGATAGCTGCTACTCACATGGTCAGTTGTATACCAAGAACCACCTCTCTATACAGAGATAAGCCTTCTTTGTAATAAATCAACATTCCCTTTATTTTAATCAATAAAGTCGTTAATAAAAAGTACACATGATCGTATACCTAAATTGAAGAAAAGTACACGCAACCGTTTACCTTTTATTTCTTTAAGTATACACTACCGTTTACTTGTTTAATTGTCGAACAAATAGCCTTTACTTTGGTGTGGTTAAGGTATGAAATGAAGTCACTTGTCTGATTGCATCCAGTCGAGTGTGCGTTATTAAAGGCAAATTGCAAGGTAGTTCCCCGCTAAAGTGGGGGCAGCATACAATGATAATATAGGAATTGGAGTGTTCATGTATCCAGCATCAATACGCAGTCGTGTTAAACACCTATCTTTTTTAATGCTCACGTTAGGCACTTTGTCAGCGTGTTCAGAAGCACCACAGCAAGGGGGCCACGCAATGCCGCCTGCGCAAGTGAGTGTACAACAAGTTACTACTCAATCAGTGCCATTCGATATCGAACTTCCAGCGACCCTCGCGGGTGATAAGGAAGTAGAAATTCGCTCTCGAGTTTCTGGGATAATCGAATCTCGCAACTTTGAGGAAGGTCAGTTTGTAAAAGCTGGTCATTCACTATTCACCATCGAACTTAAACCTTTTGAATTAGCGGTAGACAAAGCGCAGGCAGCACTTCAGGCAGCAAAAGCAAACGTTGATCAAACTAAGCGCGAGAGCGAAAGGCTTGAGCGTTTGAAGAATGAGCGTTCGGTATCAAAGCGCGACTTTGATAACTCAGTATCGGCCTACGATATTGCAGTTGCGAATTTAGAATCTGCAAAAGTCGCATTGAGTGAAGCTAAGCTAGACCTTGAATACGCCAAAGTTGAAGCGCCAGTTTCTGGTATCGTGGGTCGTGAGCTAATGTCAGAAGGCAGTTATGTTTCCGGTCCGAGTGTACTATTAACTGAACTTACTGACATCAGCACTATTCGTGCTCGCTTCGGCTTTTCAGAGCGTGAGCAGCTAACAATGCGCCAAGATGTAGAAAATGGCTCATTGTCATTACCAGCTCATAATGAATTTGATACCACGATTATTCTGCAAGACGGTTCACTCTATGGACAAGCCGGTAAAGTAAACTTTAGCGACGTTAGGGTAAATCGCTTTACGGGTACCAGTGAGTTACAAGCTCGTATTCCTAATGAAAACGGCGAGTTAAGACCGGGTCAATTTGTGCGAGTTAAGCTCTCTGGTGCGGTACGCAATAACGCTATTGTGCTTCCGCAAAAAGCGGTACTAGACAATGGTACGGGGAAATTTGTGTACATTGCTACCAAAAATGAACAAGGTGCAACCGTAGCCCTACCTGCGCCGGTCAAAGTTGGTGAATGGGTCAAGCTTAATAATGAAAATATGTGGGTTATTCGCGAAGGCTTAAAAGAAGGTCAACCTGTCATCGTTGAAGGTATGGCGAGGATCTTCTTCCCTGGTATGCCAGTATCTGTGAGCGAGCAAGGAGAATAATCTGATGTTCTCCAAATATTTCATAAACAGGCCTATTTTTGCCTTTGTTATCTCTATCGTGATAGTGCTTGCCGGGCTTGCTGCAATGCGTAGTTTGCCTGTCGCACAGTATCCCGAAATTACACCACCTCAAGTTGAGGTGCGTGCAGTATATCCTGGTGCATCAGCGGATGTACTAGAACAAACCGTAGCAACTCCTATCGAAAACGCGATTACCGGTGTTGAAGGCATGATGTACATGACATCAACCAGTACCAACTCCGGTGTAACGACTATTGCAGTAACTTTTGAGATTGGAACGGATGTTGATCAAGCCGCGGTAGATGTTAACAACCGTGTTAAGCAAGTCGAGGCTCGTCTCCCTGAAGAAACTAGACGCCAAGGCGTGGTAGTTCAAAAGACATCTTCTAACTTCTTACAAGTACACGCATTCTATTCGCCAGATGGTACTCGAGAAAGTCTCTGGACATCTAACTACGTCACCATGAATATCCTTGACCGCGTCAAACGTATTCCTGGTACGACTAACGTGCAGATCTTCGGTGCTAAAGACTATGCCATGCGTATTTGGTTGCGCCCGGACATTATGAGTCAACTGCAAGTCACAGCAGACGATATAGCGGGAGCAATTAGAGAGCAAAACTCTCAGTATGCAGCGGGTAGTATTGGTGCAACACCGACTTCTCAAGACGCGCAATCGCTAGTTTATAGTGTCACCGCGAAAGGACGTTTATCGACGGCTGAAGAGTTCGAAAATATCATCGTTCGTGCAAACCCTGATGGCTCAACACTGCGCCTTAAGGATGTTGCTCGCGTAGAGCTTGGTTCTAAAGACTATAACTTCCAAGGTACTATTAACGGTAAGGAAGCGGTATTACTCGGTGTATTCTTGCAACCGGGCGCGAATGCGCTTGACGTGGCTAAAGCAGTAGAGGCTGAAATTGAACAGATCAAACCTCAGTTCCCTACTGGCCTCGCTCACGTTAACTCTTACGACACCACACGCTTTGTAGAAGTCTCAATTCGAGAGGTGTTAAAAACGCTTGGTGAAGCAATGATTTTGGTATTCTTAGTGGTTTACCTGTTCTTGCAAAACTGGCGCGCAACGCTAATTCCAACGCTTGCAGTTCCGGTCTCGTTACTTGGTACATTTGCAGGTCTGTATATGCTCGGTTACTCGATTAACACGCTAACGCTGTTCGGCATGGTGTTATCGATTGGTATTGTGGTAGATGACGCCATCGTGGTACTTGAGAATGTCGAGCGTATTATGCATGAGCAAGGCTTGCAGGCTAGAGAAGCCGCAGTTAAAGCGATGCAGGAAGTAAGCGGCCCCGTAGTCGCGATTGTATTGGTATTGTGTTCGGTGTTTGTACCTATCGCTTTCCTAGGTGGGTTAACAGGCGAACTATTCCGCCAATTTGCGATCACAATCTCTATCTCTGTAAGTTTATCCGGTGTGGTTGCACTGACGATGACACCTGCACTTTGTGTATTGCTGCTTAAGCACGAGCACAAACAAGATGCCAAGTTTTTCTTGTGGTTCAATGACTGGTTCCATCGTGTAACCGGACGCTATGTTGGCGCGGTTAGCTTTATGGTTCGCCGTGGTTTTGTAGGCCTAACATTGATGGTAGCGATGATTGGTGCGACAGTATTCCTGTGGCAAAAAACACCAAGCTCTTTGGTACCAGACGAAGACCAAGGTTACTACATGATTGCTGTGTTCTTGCCTGATGGATCTTCATTAGAGCGCACCGCTAAAGTGGCTGATGAAGTAATCGCTGCTGCGAAGTCAAACCCAGCTAACGAAAACGTCGTGGCGTTTACGGGGATGGACTTCATCGGTGGTGGCTTCAAAAACAGCGCGGCGACTATGTTCGTGACGCAAACACATTGGGATGAACGCGATGTGTCGGCGAAGGAACTTGTTGGTGAGCTATTTATGAAAACCGCGCATATTAACGAAGCATTAGTGCTGGCGTTTAACCCACCGCCAATTTTCGGCTTGGGTACAACAGGCGGATTTGAAGTCTTCTTGCAAAATAAAGGCGGCTCTGATCCCGCTAAATTGAAGCAAGGCATGCAGATGATCATGGCCGAGGCGCAGAAGAGCCCTATTCTTACAGGCATTCAAACGCTATGGCGTCCTGATGCTCCGCAGCTAAAGGTGCATATGGATCGTGAACAAGCGCGTGCCATGGGGGTTAATATCAATTCTGCGTTTAACGCACTTGCAGCCAATTTAGGTAATTACTACGTCAACGACTTCAATAAGTTTGGTCGTGCATGGCAGGTGATTATGTCCGCAGAAGCCGAGTTTAGAATGACACCGGAAGATGTTGGCCGCATTTATGTGAAAAACAATCGTGGCGAAATGGTACCAATTTCTGCATTTACGGATGTTGAGTATAGTCGCGGTCCGGAAACCATGAATCGTTACAATAACTTATCTGCAGTTAAGTTAATGGGCGAAGCAGCACCTGGCTACAGCTCAGGTCAAGCTATCGCGGAGTTTGAGCGTATCGCCAACAAAGTGCTACCACCAGATATGACTTACGAGTGGACGGGTTCCGCGTTCCAAGAAAAGCAAAACTCTGGCACAACCGGTATTGCGCTCGGTATGGCCGTGATCATGGTATTTTTGATCCTCGCAGCACTTTATGAGCGCTGGTCATTGCCATTCTCGGTTATGTTAGCGCTACCGTTTGGTACTTTTGGTGCGTTGGTCTCAATCTGGATTGCAGGGCTGACCAACGACGTTTACTTCCAAATCGGCTTGGTTACCCTGCTTGGCCTTGCCAGTAAGAATGCCATTCTTATTGTCGAGTACGCGCTAATGAAGTATCAAGAAGGGTGGAGTCCAGCAACCGCAGCCCTTGAAGCGGCAAGACTGCGTTTTAGACCTATTATCATGACTTCACTTGCTTTCATACTTGGTGTAGTTCCACTGGTGATGAGTTCTGGAGCTGGCGCAGGAGCAAGGCACAGTGTCGGTACTGGCGTAATGGGTGGTATGCTCTCGGCTACCTTCCTCGCAGTATTCTTCTTGCCACTATTCTTCTATTGGCTAATGGCAAGAAGGATGTCAGAGAAGCGTTCTAAGCAAGAGCTTTCAGATGAAATCGCGAAGCATCATAAAGATGAACATGTCGATACAGATGAAGGATTAGCTTAATAACATCCCTTAAGTTAAACCACAAAACGCCTGAACTTTCAGGCGTTTTTTTATATGTCTGATAAAGTTACAACCGCCTTTCCACTATCTTGCCATCACGCACTTTATCACTATCCATTAGTCGTAATTTCATGCTTTTCGTCCAATCGCACTTGATTTTGTCGACAATTAGGTTATCATTGATAAAGCATAATGATAAAAACTAGAGATCAACAGCAAGGACAAGATATGACAACAGAGAGCCAATTAATAAATGCAAGTACACTTACAAAGAGTTACTTCAAAGGCCCCCAAGTAGCACCGCTGACTCACCTCACTATAGGGCAATATCTAGAAGATATTGTCGACAATTACCCAGAAAGAGACGCCATTGTTGTCTCTCATCAATCAGTTCGATTAAATTATCGTGAGTATCTGGCAAAAATAAATCAACTTGCCGCAAGTCTTTTAGCTGTAGGCATACAACCAGGGGATAGAGTTGGGATTTGGTCTCCAAACAATCTTGAATGGAGTCTAGTGCAATTCGCAACCGCTAAAATTGGTGCAATTATGGTGTGCATTAACCCCGCCTATCGCCCAAGTGAGCTTGAATACGTGCTAAACAACGTTGAGTGTAAGATGTTAGTTATGGCGAAGTCTTTTAAACATAGCCATTACGTCGACATGATAAGAGAGCTGGCACCAGAATCTTATGACTGTATGTTTGGCGAATTATCTTCACAGCGCCTTCCCTCACTCAAACAGATTGTGCTTATCGACGAGGATATTGAACCAGGTCTAATGAATTTCAGCACTTTGTTATCTAAAGCTAATGATGCCCACTATCTTGAGGCAAATGCGATTGCAGCCAACCTCAGTGCCTGTGATGCTATCAATATTCAATTTACTTCAGGTACTACTGGCAACCCAAAAGGCGCCACCCTCACCCACAGTAATATCCTCAATAATGGATTGCTCGTCGCCAATGCCATGAAGCTCACAGAGCAAGATAAGCTTTGTATTCCTGTGCCGCTTTATCATTGTTTTGGCATGGTGCTCGGTAATCTCGTTTGTATCAGTAAAGGGGCGTGCGCTGTATTCCCTAACGATAGCTTTGATCCACTTATCACCTTAGAAGTTGTTGAACGAGAAAAATGCACCGGGCTTCATGGTGTACCGACAATGTTTATCGCACAATTAGAACACTCAGACTTTACGCAGTTTGATTTATCTTCGCTGCGCACTGGGGTGATGGCAGGTTCCACCTGCCCAGAAAAGGTCATGCGCCAAGTACAAACCCAAATGCATATGACCGATGTACTCATTGGTTACGGGCAAACCGAGTGCAGCCCAATCAACAATATTACCGAGATCGATTCGCCTGTAGAAAAACGCGTGCAGACTGTTGGTCGCGCGATGCCACATACCGAGGTCAAAATTATTGACGAGCTAGGACATATTGCCCCAATTGGTACGCCTGGTGAAGTATGTGCCAGAGGATATTGTGTAATGAAAGGCTATTGGCAAGACCCAGAAAAAACGGCGGCGACCATAGATGACGACGGCTGGCTACACTCTGGTGATTTAGGGGTAATGGACGACGAAGGTTTCGTTAGCATCGTCGGCCGCATAAAAGACATGATCATTCGCGGTGGCGAGAATATTTACCCCAGAGAAATTGAGGAGGTGCTTTATCATCATGATGATATTCAGGATGCCGCTGTATTTGGGATCAAAGACGAAAAGTATGGTGAGGAAGTATGTGTTTGGGTTCAACTTAAGCCCGGACACTATATTTCGGAAGAAGATATTCGTGTATTTTTAAAAGATAAACTGGCCTATTTCAAAGTACCAAAATACATCAAATTGGTTGACGCCTATCCGATGACGGTAACGGGTAAGCTACAAAAGTTTAAAATGAGAGATCAAATGGAGCAAGAGTTACATCAAACAGCGTAATTTGCGTTCGACATCTTTGTTGCCACGCAAAAGGGTTTTGCGTGGCAACTAAAATAATCCTCTAAAGCAAAATCCTGCCAATAATCTCTTTAGTTAGCCTGCAACGAGTAAGAAGTTCGGTTTAATTAACACACATAAAAGCAATGAATTATTATCATTTTGTTTAACACCTATCGACTTTTGTACCCAAAAGATATAAAACAGTTTTGTTTCTATATACAGGACAATAACAATATGTTTAAATTATCAACAGTTGCCAGTCTTTTGGCATTAAGCTTTACATCGGGTGCTATGGCACAAATATCCTATCTTGAGGACACACGCGACCAAATTAGTATTCAAGATTATAGTTATGAACAAAAAGCGCTTGTAGCTGAGCAAGCGAAACTATTGCTTGACGGTTTATACGTCAATAAATACGCAAAAAACCTGTACTACGGACTTTCTCCGGCCGGACACTTAGACCCAGTAGTTGCAGTAGACGACTTAATCAATAACATGGGAAATCTAAGTTCTTCTCAATTTCATCAGCAGCTGCAAAAGATCTTCTTATCTCAGCGAGATTTTCATTTGGACTATAACTACCCGGCACCAATGAAAAACTTTGTTTCTTTTGTGCCAGTTCATTTTGCACAAACCGTTAATGCAGATGGCAGCAAGGAAGTACGCGTAAACCGCATCTGGCAAAACTACACCGTACTTGCACCAGATACATCAACGGTTTCTTTAGGCGATAAAGTCATTGCATACAACGGCCAAGCAGTGTCTGATGTGGTAAACAACACACTATTCCAAGGCGGTGGGGCTAACCCAGATGGCGGGTTTGTTGGTGCGTTAAACAACTTGACTATCAAATCACATAATAAACAGATGCCGCCACAAAATGACGCGCTAGCGCTTACTTTGGAATCTTACGAAACGGGCGAAATATATAGCGTTAACTTGCCTTGGTTGGTTTATAACGGAAATCCGAGTACACAAGCGAATACAGAAGATGATACAGCGCAGTTTACGCAAAGTATTAACTATGAATTTGCTACATTTAAAGAGTTAGAAGCGGCCGCACAAGATGGTGCTTTAGCCCTAGCAGCGAATGCCACAGCTGAGCCGACGGTAACATGGAATAAGGTGCAAGTAGACGGCGAATCCGTCGGCTACATTAAGATTGCCTCTTTTTCACCTAAAAATGGAACTAACACCGCCCTTGTTGCCATCATAGATATCTTAGATAACCAGCTAAGTGACACGAAAGCACTTATTATTGATGTTAGAAGTAACCCTGGCGGCAATATTCTATACAACGACTATTTGCTACAACTGTTTACACCAAAACGTGTTACTCCATCTCATGTACGTTTTATCAACACACCTGAGAACCACCATATTCTAAATAATTCGCTGTTCGGTACTTACCTAAGTGATAATTGGCACCAAGTATTGGCCGACGTACAAGGCACCAATGAACAATACTCTGCTGCAACCTCATTCATGACAAAAGATGCAGCAAACCAGATTGGTCAGGCATATTATGGTAACGTGGGGGTTTGGGCAAACGCTAACACCTACTCTGCAGGTGATATGTTCACATGTGGTATGCAAGATAATGGTATTGCAACCGTATTTGGACAGCACGAACGTACAGGTGCAGGTGGCGCAAACGTAATTGAGCATGGTTTATTTGTACAGTACGTGGGTGCACCATATCAAGCGCTACCTTATGATCAAAGTATGCGGGTGTCTTGGCGTCAGTCGGTACGTCAAGGTCATCACATCAATGCGCTCATTGAGGACTACGGCTGTGTTGCCAATGAAGTTGTCAGTTATAACGTTGAAGACATATTCGATGGTGATGCTCAAGATTTCAATACGATCGCTCGTAAGTTACTCGCAAAACCCACGGCGCGAGCAACGGTAGCATTTAATTCAGATAGATTTGCGTCGGTTGCTGAAACTAACGGCGTGTATAATTTTGATGTAACCAATACAGAGTACGTAGACGTTTACATTGATGGTACTAAAGTAAAACGTATTTCTGCATTTGCGTATGGTACTCAAGCTAAAACGATTAGCTATACATTACCAAGTAACGTAACGACAGGTACAGTGCAGTTTGTTGGGTTAGATAGTGGTAAAACTCGTTTATGGAATTCAACGAGGTTTTTCTAAAACTTTAGCTACGATTAATTTCTAAAAATGCAGCGGATAAAACCGCTGCATTTCAACCGCCTACATATTTCATGTAGCGCTTACATCACTCTGAAAACTTTGCTCAGTAAAACTCACAACCCCCGCCGACAAGATCTATAACCAATTGTTTTTATTTCACTTTTATTTTGGTTCATTTATTGCTGTTAATTTCTAAATTTTATATGAAGGAAACGAGCAATGACCAAGTGTCCATTAACCACCACAGCTGGTAATCCAATCGCCGATAATCAAAATAGTTTGACCGCAGGTTCTAGAGGCCCCTTATTGGTTGAAGATTACCAGTTAATCGAAAAACTGGCGCATCAAAATAGAGAGCGTATACCAGAGCGTACCGTGCATGCTAAAGGATGGGGTGCGTTTGGAACATTTACGGTAACAAACGACATAAGCCGATATACCAAGGCAAAGCTATTTGCTGAGGTTGGTAAGCAAACCGACATTCTGATGCGCTTTTCAACGGTAGCCGGAGAAAAAGGGGCTGCGGATGCGGAGCGTGACGTAAGAGGTTTCTCGATAAAGTTTTACACTGAAGAAGGAAATTGGGATTTAGTTGGTAATAATACCCCCGTATTTTTTGTCCGTGATCCGTATAAATTCCCTGATTTTATTCACACCCAAAAGCGCCACCCAAAAACCAACTTGCGTTCCAACACTGCGCAATGGGATTTTTGGTCACTGTCGCCAGAAAGCCTGCATCAAGTATTAATTTTAATGTCTGACCGTGGCTTGCCAACAGATGTGAGACACATGAACGGTTATGGCTCTCACACCTTTAGTTTGATTAACGACGAAAACCAAAGAGTTTGGGTGAAGTTTCATATGAAAACCCAACAAGGCCACCAGCATCATACCGATGAAGAGTCAAAATCAGTAATTGGCGAAAGCAGAGAGAGCTTTCAAGAGGACTTGCTTGAAGCCATAGAGCGCGGAAATTATCCGAAATGGGATATGAAAATTCAGGTGATGACTGAAGCGCAAGCAAAACAGTTCCAACACAATCCGTTTGATTTAACCAAAGTCTGGCCGCATGGCGACTTTCCACTCATCGATGTTGGCACACTCGAATTAAATCGCGTACCAGACAATTATTTTGCAGAGATAGAACAAGCCGCATTTAGTCCGTCTAACGTGGTATCTGGCATTGGATTTTCTCCGGATAAAATGTTGCAAGCACGCATTTTCTCCTATGCAGATGCTCACCGCTACCGACTCGGTACGCATTATGAGGCATTACCTGTTAATCGCCCAAAATGCCCTGTGCATCATTATCACAAAGACGGTGCAATGCGATTCTTTAACAATGAACCCGGTGGTAACGAAGATGCTTACTACGAGCCTAACTCGATGGGAGGCCCAAAAGAGAATCCAGAGTATAAACGCCCTGCTCTTGAACTTGAGGGAATGGCGGATAGATACGACCACCGCAAAGACAATGATGATTTTTCACAGCCTCGTGCTCTATATTGCTTATTTGATGATGCCCAAAAGCAGCGCTTGTACGGCAACATAGCACGCGCGATGGCGGGTGTACCTGAACATATCATAGAACGCCAACTTGGGTTATTTAAATCTGTTCACGAAGAACTTGAAGCCGGCGTTAGAACGGCACTGAATAAATAAGATTAACTAACCAATCTGAACAAAAAGCTAGTACCTGAGTGCTAGCTTTTAAAGCTGTTAGATTTGTGACCATGCCTTTTTGGTTCCAAGCGCGTAAGCCCCTCCTATTACCAAACAAATTGAGGAACTCACCAGCCAAAACGTCATGCTGTTATCAGGGATCGTTGGCATGATAAAAACAAAGCCAATTCCCCTTATTAAAAAGATTGCACTTATTATACACAGGGCGATTTTAAGCATAGGTAATTGTCGGATCCGTTTCGCCCCTGAAAACGCGTAGCATGACCAGAGCAGTAAAATCGTAGCGATAACGGCAGTGATAAGGTGAGGATAAATAAACCCTTGCTCCGCCATAGTAGCCATTTCCTCACCGGCACCAAAAAAGCGATACCAAGGTGCACCGAAGATGATGCAGCCAATGTGCGCCACTGCTGCAATGACTGTACACACACCCGCGAAGAGTAAAAAATGGTTGGTCGTTTGAGTTTGCGCGTTCAAATTCATTTCCCTATATTGTCAACTTGCTTGAGTATCGCTGTTCTGCCTTTGCCTGTCGATAGATATGCGCTCAACCGGTTTTATTTGTAGGTCGTGATTTATCTGACCAAAGGATTTCTGCCGCCTAAGATACGGCATTAAAACCCAAAGATCGCGGGGTGAACCCGCTCCCACCCTACATACGTTTAGTAAAAAGTGAAGTCAATAAAATAAACCTGTGAAGCTTATTATTTGTAGGTCGTGATTTATCACGACAAAGAGATTTCCGCCGCCTGAAATACGGCATTAAAACCAAAAAGATCGCGGGGTGAACCCGCTCCTACCAGAAATTGAGCTTTTAGGACAATATTTGCTTTAGCAGCGCAGCTGACTGGTAGATTGTGATTTATCACGACAAAGAGATTTTCGCTGCTTAAGATACGCCATTAAAACCCAAATATCGCGGAGTGAATCCGCTCCCACCCGATATGGGTTGGTGCAATGACAACGCTATGCTTTAGGTGCAACGAGAGGCAGATCAAACTGCACCATTAGTCCGCCCTTTTCGCGATTAAATAGCTTAAGTTGTCCACCGTGGGCAATGGCAACTTCATTACAAATACTAAGTCCTATGCCTGTGCCACTGGGTTTAGTAGAAAAGAATGGCAGTACTGCGTTTGCTAGCTTTTCTTCTTCCATCCCTGCGCCTCTGTCAACAACTACAACGATTAGTCGTTGGTAGTCAACCAGCAGCTTCACACCTATTTCGCTCACCTCTGAGCCTGATTCGTGTGCATTCTTTATTAAGTTTATCATCACCTGCTCTACCTGTATGGGATCAAAAAAAGCGCGCTCCAAAGGAAGTGCTGCCAGCAAAGTAAAATCATAAAGCTTACCAACGGTATCAAGTAAGGGCTGCAAGGGTTGCTCTGTAATATGTGGCGCAGGTAATCTTGCAAATTCGCTATATTTAGCCACAAATTCACTCAAGTTTTCGGTGCGGCGGTTAATCGTCGAAAGCATTTCGGGCAATAGTTGAATAAGGGCGTGGTTTTGCTCTTTGGCGCTTCGCTCTACAATTGTATTTGCGGAGTTCGTCAACGAAGAAATGGGCGCTAATGAATTATTGAGCTCATGACTTATCAGCCGAATGGCGTTTTTCCAAAGCCCTACCTCTTGGCGGCTCATTTCGCTAGATAGGTTTTGACACATAAGCAACACATGCGGCTGGTGGTTGAGTGTGATACTCTGCCTTGAAAAGTAATAGCTCTGCTTTTCATCATTGGCTTGAAAAGTCACAAACCCGGATTCTTTTTGTAGCAAAATTGTTTGCAGCTTAGGATCTGCATTCGCGATGGCATGATGAAGTACAAGGCCACTTAAAGATTTTTTGTTATTGAGTAATTTCCCAGCTTTGTCGTTGGCATATACAACCTGATCAAACTGATTGAGTAATATAATCGACACCGGCGACACCTGCAAAATGGTATCGAGTAGTAACTCCCTTTGGCTAGTAGCGTGGCGCTGCTTTTTTAGTGTTGTCGATAAACGATTATATTCCAAAATTAGATCAGACATTTCTATGCTTTCAAAATGCGTAATTTGAACTGAAAAGTCTTGATCTTTAAAACTGCGGATCCCGTCCGTTAAGCAATCTATGATCCGTTGTTGGCGAGAGAAAAAGTAACTGATACCGATAACGCCTACTACCGCCGCAACAAGTAGCCCCAGTGGAATTGCCAGAGTAAATGGTATTGCAAATAAAGCTGCCAGCCATAGAATAGCCGCAAACACTAATAGTGATACAAATAGGCATGCAGACACCGCTGCTTGAAGAGACACCATCATTTTAAGCCAAACTTCTCCATTCTCCGGTATAGTGCTTGCCGACTTAACCCAAGCTTTCTTGCGGCTTTACTGACTACGCCATCAGCGCTGTCTAATGCGGCTTCGATATCTGCTTGTGTATATTCAAGCGGCTCTTCATGTTGTGGTGTTTGAATTGCTAAATGCTCACACTCAATTTCTTGCCCGGGGCTCAATAGCACAGCACGACCTATGGTGTTTTCAAGCTCCCTAACGTTTCCAGGCCAAGTATGATGCTTTAACTGCTTCATTGCCGCGTTGCTTATCGTTTTATTGCTCGGTAAAAAATTCTCCACCAACACCGTAATATCTTCTTTGCGTTCAGATAATGGCGCTAGCTTCAGCTCAATCATGTTAATTCGGTAATACAAGTCTTCTCTAAAACTACCCGCGCGAATGGCCTCTGGTAAATTACTGTTGGTGGCACTGATCACCCTAACGCTCACCTTTTTGGTCACGTTACTGCCAACGCGCTCAAACTCACCGCTTTGTAAAACCCTCAGTAATTTTTGTTGCCCTGTCAAAGACAAGTTGCCGATTTCATCCAAAAACAAAGTGCCACCATCGGCGGCTTCAAAACGTCCAGCCCTCGATTTTTGTGCGCCTGTATAAGCACCACTTTCAACCCCAAATAACTCGGCCTCAATGAGGTCCGCCGGAATAGCCCCCGCATTCACTTTAATAAAGGGTTTATGTTTATAGCTGCTATTGGCTTGCACGATTTCTGCAATTTTCTCTTTACCAGCGCCGTTTGGTCCTGTGATCAGAATTGGCGCGTCGGAGTGCGCAACCTGCGTCGCCATTTCAAGCAAGCTCAACATGGCCGGATCGGCAACCACCACACCACACAGGTCGTATTGCGCTTTTAGCTTTTGTAATCTGACATTACGCTGATTAGCAGCACTACTCACCTGCTCTTGCAATTCACGCATTTCGAGCAAATTTTTCACTGAGGTGACGAGTTTATGGTCTTTCCAAGGTTTGGCTAAGTAGTCTGCCGCACCATCTTTTATTAGCTCTACCGCCATTTCAAGGTTTGTCCAAGCCGTCAATAAAATGATTGGCAAATCAGGCTCTAAATCTCGAATGGCTTTATACAGGGCTTTACCTTCCGCACCGCTGGTGGTGTCTCGGGTAAAGTTCATATCTTGAATAACTAAGTCGAACTGTTTGCTACGAACCTTCTCTAGGCCCAGCTGCGGAGAGGTAACACCTTCACACGGAATATCATTGAGCAACAAAAGGACTTTAATGGCTTGAATTACATCCGGATTATCGTCAATTACCAATACACTCATGAACGCTTTTTATCCTAATTTGTAGATTTAGCCCCTTTCGGGGCTTTGTTGTTTTTATTCTTAACTGGATTTCGTTACTTGTGCCGGCGACACTTTCGCAGCTTCCTTGGCTGGCAGGTACACCGCCAATGTACTCACAAGCCAAGTAAAAATAGCTACCCCAACCAACAACGGGATCTCTACCACACTTTGCACGCGAACATTATTCATCAAAAAATAGTAAAGCAAAATCGAGAGACCAAAGCCTAGCACTAAACCGATAAAGACTAAAATTGTATTTTCTTTAATTAAAGACCACATCACTTTGCCTTTAGATGCACCTAACGCACGAAGTACACCATGATCTTTCTTTCTTAGGCTAACAGAAAAACTGACAAGTGCGACAATACCAAGCGCGGTGACCACGCATGCTATGATGCTTATACCTGCCATGGTGAGTGCAAAGGTGCTACGGCCATCCCACAAACGTTTTTTTGCTCTGGCAACAAACTCTACTCGCTCAACCATTCGTCCGTTGGTGTGATAAAGTGCCGTTTCAACTTCTTCTAGCACTCGCTCAGACACGCCTTTTTCAACTCTGACTAAATAATTTGCCCGTTGACGGTTACCCCAAATGACTTCAGGTACAACCCCCGAATTGTAGGGTTGTTGATTGTATGTTGCGCCTTCTCCAAGCATTTTACCTTTATAAACACCAACTACTTGATGTGGAATGCGTTGTCTTGAAATATACACCGTCTGTCCAAGAGCAGAGTCATCACCAAATAAGGACGTGGCAAGGTCGTCACTTATCATAATAACGCCTGCATTTTTTGTTGCCTCATCACCTTTGATAAATTCGCTGGCATAAAATCTACGCCCCTCAACGAGTTCAAGCCCAAGTACATCTACCCCTTTTTCATCTAAGCCAAAGTAGCCGAACACGCTGTAGTCTGTTTCTGGTTGGGTATCTTTAAAAATAGTCCATCCAGGGCCTAAGCTGTTTAATACCAGCTCTCTACCAGCATAAGATGCGGCAACGACCCCAGGCACATTTTCAATCGCTTGAATATCCTTTTCTATAAGCGACTGCATGTCTACCGAGGTATCAAATACTCGCGTCGTTACGTTGAGAATTTGTTGCTCTTCCAACTTTGAAGGAATTAGCCAGTTTTGTAGCGTTGCATAGCTGATAAACGCCGTATTGCTGACTATCATCACGGTGATCGCGATTTGTAGAATGATTAACAGTGCAATACTTTTTTGCTTTAAGATCAGTTTCAAAATATGTTTAATCGCCATACTTACCCCCTTAACTCTGCAGCTGGTGATATACGGCTACTACGGTATACCGGATATAATCCAGATATCCCAACCGCCAAGAAAATACCTGTCGTCGTCCAAAGTGCCAGCTCACCATCGAACTGATAGATTTGACGAACTTGCTCGGCAAACGCCATATAATCCGTCTGATACATACGCAAATGGAACATCAACTCGAGTCCTGCAAATGCTAGTACAAAACCAAGCACGACAGAGGCAACTGTGAGCATCAAAATCTCTAAAAAGTGAATTTGCATTATGACCCCACGGTTTGCGCCGAGCGCTCGATAGAGGGAAATAAGCTTGCGATTAGCTTGGAATTTGGCGAGCAGAATGCCAACGGTATTCACTAAACAAATGCCAAATAGTAAATACGCAAACGTCAGGTAAATGGCTTCCCATGCCATAAAACGCTGGATCAAAATATAGAGCTCGCCCATGCTATAAAAGTCGGTAAGATTTTTATGTTGAAAGCGACCGACCGCTTGCTGATTTGCAATATAGCTATTCAACCACGTTTTTAATTCCGCGAGGTGTGCTGTTCCCATATCATTTTGGTATTGGAACCAAACCGTCAAATAACCACATTCAGCACTTTTCAGCATGTCGATATTGCCGCTACGCGGGTTAGTTTCGGTGTATAAATCGTCGGTTCTACACGATACTTGCCCTGTTCGTGGAAAGCTTTGCACATAGGCATAATTTAGCGGGATAAAAGCATCGTGATTGTAATTATTACTAAAGCTCAAATCTTGGAAACGACGTTTATAATTGCTTAAATCAACCACGCCCACGACTTGTATTTGTTCGCCTTGAACTTGAATAAACTGCCCGACAGAATTCGCCCCACCAAAAAGATGATCATTAGCATTTTTACTGATCACAGCGACCGCTTCACCACTTTGCTGGCTTTGTTCACTCCAAGAAGCTCCGTGGATAAACGGCGCATCTAGTACACTAAACATCTCTCTATCTGTGCCAGAAGCTTCTACACTAATAGGCCTAACTGAGTTATCCGCCAGCCCCACAATAAACTCTGTGGTGTAGTTAAATGATAGATGCTCGTATGGTATATCTGCTTGCTTAAGCGCCTCTGCATCTTGATATGTCCAGCGAGGAAATTGGTTGAAATCGACAACGTCTTGGTCGCCATCAAAAAAATTCAGGCCCGCGGTGTACAAGTAATCCCCCTTATGACCAATCACCTCACTACTGCTTTGTTTTACAATGGCTGACATCGTCAACATTAACGTGATCCCAACTGCAAGGTTGATCACCATCAATGCACTTAGCTTGGGTTTTTGCTTTAATCCCTGCCAAGCTAACAGTATTAGCTCTTTCATTGCTTGCTCCTACACTGCCAATTCGGTTAACTGAGATTTAGTGATGTCGGTTAACTCACCATCAAGAATTTGGATATTACGACCCGCTCTTCGAGCCAGCTCATTGTCATGGGTTACCATAATCAATGTGGTGCCCGCCTGATTCACTTCTTGTAATAAATCCATCACTTGCCTTGCCATTAAGCTGTCTAAATTACCCGTTGGTTCATCCGCTAAAAGGAAGCGCGGTTTCCCCGCCAGCGCTCTGGCAATAGCCACACGCTGCTGCTGCCCACCACTCAACTGTGCCGGATAGTGCTTCATTCGGCTTGCAAGCCCAACGAGTTCAAGCGCTTCCTCAATGCGCTTTTTACGCTCACTGGCTTTTATTCCCCTAAAAATAAGGGGAACTTCAACGTTGTCATATAAAGATAAGTCGCTGATAAGATTAAAGCCTTGGAAGATAAAGCCAATTTTTTCGTTTCGTAGTTGTGATAGCTTTTTATCGTTAAGATTGGCAACGTTTTCACCATCTAGAAAATAGTCACCGCGCTCAAAACGCTCTAACAAACCGGCAATGTTCAAAAAGGTCGTTTTGCCTGATCCTGACGGGCCTGTGACCGCAATAAACTCCCCTTCTTCAATGGTTAAATTGACATTGCTGAGTGCATGGGTCTCAATCATATCTGTGCGATAGATTTTGCTTACTTCATTCATTTTTAACATTGTCTATTCCTTCTCATTCTTATTCGGTACGCAAGATGAAGCTACTTCCCGAGTAACACTCGCGCTTTGTTATTGAACGGATCTAAACTTGAGATCACGATTTCTTGTCCTTCATTCAGGCCCTCGATAATCTCAACTTCAGAAATACTTTTTACACCGAGCTGAATGGGTGTTTGATCAGCCTGCTCACCGACAACCGCATAGGTAAAACGCCCAGCGCCGGTTTCAACAAATGCACCACGCCTTACTTTGAGCACGTCTTGCTTTTGCGACAGGATAATTCTTGTAGATACCTTTTGGTTTTGGCGAAGACCGCTTGGTTGTTCATCAAAACGTACTCGCGCACTGACACGGCCTGCTTCGATTTCAGGGGAAATAGCGACCAGCTTTGCGTGATATTGGTATTGATTGATAAATACTTCAGCGGCCATGCCGACACCTAGATTGTCGGCGTAAATTTCTGGTATTTGCGCTTCAACCTCAAGCTCAGAAAGGTCAACCAAGGAGATTAATGCCGCATCTCGCTGTACAAACTGCTTTTGCTGGACATGCACTGTACCAACAATACCTGACAACGGCGAAATAATGTTAAGAGCGGCTACCTGACGCTGCACTTCTTCTAAAATATGCTGTTGTCTGGTTAGGCTCAGCTCACTACTTTTTAGCTCAAACGCAAGTCGCTCTTGCTCAAGCTTTAGCGAATCGATGGCGTGACGCTCTTGTAGCTGCGCGCGCTTAAGTTCAACCATTGACTGTTCAAGCTCTAGTTTTGAGATAATTTGCTTTTCGATGCTTTGTTTTGAGCGTGCCATTTCCCGCTCTGCCGCTTCTAAGTCTACTTTCGCCATTTCCATGCGTTGTTCAGTATCGAGTAGCTGCTGTTTAATCGAGATCCTTTGGCGCTCAACTTCCGTTTGTAAACGTTCAAATGTCGCCTCTTCTTGTAGTAAACGGTTGGTTAGCTCTGGACTGTCGATATTAAGCAACGCTTGCCCCGCTTTGATGGCATCACCGGGTTTAACATTGAGTGTTACTGTGCCCGATGCGATGGCGTATAAGTCTGGATTATTCGCAGCGAGCGTACGCCCTTCAACGCGAATATCTTCGCTGATATCTCCTCTCACTACTGTGGCGAGACGTACTTGCTCGCGCGATACGGTCTGCTCTGCTGACAGAATCGTGTTAATGCTTGGCCAAGTACTGGTTAATCCAGCTAAGGTGATGCCAACGGCCAACAACGCAATCACCGGCTTTTTTATGGTTCGCTTTTTTGCGATTTGTTTGTCTTGCACACTTGTATCTTTAATCATGCTACCTCCTTGCGGACAAGTGGGTGTCCGCGATTATCATGAGTAACTAATTACAAGTAGTGTGCCAGAATTTATACTACTGTTTTATATAGCATTTATTATATTTAACGGCTTTATTCAAGGGGATTGGACGGACACCGGACAGTTTGCGGACAATAGCTGAACGTAACTAAAACTGGCTGTTCGTGACTTACCGCAACATCAAATTTTAGTGGGAACCACAATTAAAAGATCGCGGGGTGAACCCGCTTATATGGACTCCTCCAATTGTACAAGCCACTTTTAGCATTATTAGTGTGATTGCGTGCTTATATCCGGGCTCTTGATGAGGTGCTACCTCGGCCTCTTTGATGTATTCGCGCCCTTGTGCCTTCTCTCCCACGCGGTATTTGTATACACCTGCGGTTTAACAGGCTCTCAAGGGTGGGTCTCACCGCTTAATGCTCTATCTTGGCTTGTTCAATACTGGGGGTAATCTCAGTATGCTTTCTGCTTTTACGTTCTGTTTATCTTGATTTGTTCTTCTGTTACTCAGTGCTACGCCGCTAAGATTTTTGGCTCGTATGTTGAACCGTTTTTAAGTAAGGCATAGGCGGTTCTAACCGTTTTATTGGCCAATGCAATGGCAACACATTTCACGCTTTTCTTGGCGAGTAGGTTTTTTATCCAGCGTTCTTTCTCTGTGGTCGCTTCTTTATGTTTTAGCCTGCTGACTACCGTTCTTGCACCGAGAAACAGGTTTTTCCTTAATGTATTGCCTCGTCTTTTGGGGATATGACCTATCTTGGCTTTTCCGCCTGATGAGTGCTGGGTCGGTGTAACACCTGCACATGCCGCCGCTCCTCTGGCATCACTAAATTGTGAAGTATTGCCTAAAAATGATAACAGCTCTATCGCGGTAATTGGGCCAACGCCTTCTAATGCCATTAAACGCTGGCAACTGTCATTTTGCTTGGTTATCGCTTCAACTTGTTTATGTAGTTGTGCTTTAGCGGCACATTGTGTTTTATATAGCTCGTAACTCACCGCGAGTGCTTGTTTTAATGCGATAGGGAGCGCATTTTCAGCATCTTCTAAAATATCTGGAACCGCTTGTGTTAACGCTGCATCGCCTTGATTAATGACAACACCAAACTCTAATAGCAAGCCACGTATTTGATTTGAAAGCTGAGTCTTTTGTTTATCTACTAAGGTTCTCGCTTGGTTCAATGACTGCAACGTTTGCTCTTCAACCGTCATGATTTTACAGGGCTTCACGTTAACCACAATTAAAAGATCGCGGGGTGAACCCGCTTATATGGACTCCTCCAATTGTACAAGCCACTTTTAGCATTATTAGTGTGATTGCGTGCTTATATCCGGGCTCTTGATGAGGTGCTACCTCGGCCTCTTTGATGTATTCGCGCCCTTGTGCCTTCTCTCCCACGCGGTATTTGTATACACCTGCGGTTTAACAGGCTCTCAAGGGTGGGTCTCACCGCTTAATGCTCTATCTTGGCTTGTTCAATACTGGGGGTAATCTCAGTATGCTTTCTGCTTTTACGTTCTGTTTATCTTGATTTGTTCTTCTGTTACTCAGTGCTACGCCGCTAAGATTTTTGGCTCGTATGTTGAACCGTTTTTAAGTAAGGCATAGGCGGTTCTAACCGTTTTATTGGCCAATGCAATGGCAACACATTTCACGCTTTTCTTGGCGAGTAGATTTTTTATCCAGCGTTCTTTCTCTGTGGTCGCTTCTTTATGTTTTAGCCTGCTGACTACCGTTCTTGCACCGAGAAACAGGTTTTTCCTTAATGTATTGCCTCGTCTTTTGGGGATATGACCTATCTTGGCTTTTCCGCCTGATGAGTGCTGGGTCGGTGTAACACCTGCACATGCCGCCGCTCCTCTGGCATCACTAAATTGTGAAGTATTGCCTAAAAATGATAACAGCTCTATCGCGGTAATTGGGCCAACGCCTTCTAATGCCATTAAACGCTGGCAACTGTCATTTTGCTTGGTTATCGCTTCAACTTGTTTATGTAGTTGTGCTTTAGCGGCACATTGTGTTTTATATAGCTCGTAACTCACCGCGAGTGCTTGTTTTAATGCGATAGGGAGCGCATTTTCAGCATCTTCTAAAATATCTGGAACCGCTTGTGTTAACGCTGCATCGCCTTGATTAATGACAACACCAAACTCTAATAGCAAGCCACGTATTTGATTTGAAAGCTGAGTCTTTTGTTTATCTACTAAGGTTCTCGCTTGGCTCAATGACTGCAACGTTTGCTCTTCAACTGTCATGATTTTACAGGGCTTCACGTTATATGCTTGGCTTGCACTGGCAATGGCGAGGACATCATTTGCATCAGTTTTTTGGCCTTGCCTAAACGCTTTAACAAATTTAGGGGGAAGCAACATGACATCGTGCCCCAGCGACAGCGCTTTGCGAGCAATGTGCTGGGCGCTACCACAAGCTTCCATCACGACCTTTGAACCCTCGGCTTTTGCTAGCAACTCAAGCATAGGTTCGCGTTTCATTGGCTTATTAAACTTGAGTTTATTGCCTTTCAGCTGCGCTACTTGGAAAATGTTTTTTGCCAAGTCGATAGCAATTAAATTAGACTGTGTCATGTATGGATTCCTTATTTGGTAAAAGTGTTTTGCAATATCTTTATACCGTACTCTCCCGTTAAGGGGGAGGAGTCCATACATCTCCCACCTAATATTGCTGCACGCTTAACACAAGTTACTCTAATAGCTCAGCAGCACCGCTAGATCGCGACTAAAACTGGTAGATTGTGATTTATCGCGACATCAGATTTTAGAAGGAACGACACACCAAAAAATCGCGGGGTGAACCCGCTCCTAACTAATGTTGATGCGCGTTTAGCGTTAGGGGTAACCGGCTAACACACAAAAACTATTGGTGCTGGCTCACATCCCACAATTGCTTTAACTCTTCTATAATGGCGGGGTCGTCAATGGTAGATGGCACGACAATGTCTTCTCCGTCTACCAGCTGGCGTAGGTTCTTTCTAAGAATTTTACCTGAACGGGTTTTGGGTAAACGCTCAACCACTTTAATGGTTTTAAGACAGGCAATCGCGCCGATTTTTTCGCGGATCAGGCTTCTTATTTCCTCGGCAATGGCCGTTTCAGTGGTGTTTACGCCATCTTTCAGTACCACCATGGCAATAGGCACTTGGCCTTTTAGCTCGTCTTTACCGCCAAACACGGCGCATTCTGCAATTGCATTGTGACCTGCGACGATTTCTTCCATTTCACCGGTTGACAGTCTATGCCCGGCTACGTTTATTACGTCATCGGTGCGGCCCATAATAAACAAATAGCCGTCTCCATCAAAATAGCCGCCGCCACCAGAGAGATAATAACCGGGGTATTGTGATAAGTAACTGCCTTTAAAGCGTGCTGTATTATTCCAAATGGTGGTTAAACAACCAGGGGGAAGTGGCAATTTAACCGCAACAACACCTTGTTGATTGGCTTCACATGGACTGCCGTCCACATCAAGGATCTCAACTTGATAGCCCGGTGTAGGAACTGTGGCACTGCCCGCCTTTGTAGGCATCAATTCAATTCCAACTGGGTTAGATGCAATTGCCCAGCCCGTTTCCGTTTGCCACCAGTGGTCGATTACCGGCAGCTTTGTGGTGGACTGTAGCCAGTCGTAGGTAGCAGGGTCGAGTCGTTCACCAGCTAAAAATAGTGCTTTTAGACTGCTGGTGTTGTAGTTAGCCAAGAGGGCTGCGCTCGGATCTTCTTTTTTTATGGCACGAAATGCTGTCGGAGCACTAAAAAGTGCAACCACTTGGTATTCTTCGACCACTCGCCAAAACGCCCCTGCATCTGGAGTTTTAATCGGTTTTCCTTCGTATAATACGCTGGTGCAACCATAAATCAGCGGGCCATAAACAATATAAGAATGCCCCACAACCCAGCCAATGTCGGATGCAGCCCAAAACACTTCACCGGGCTCCATGCCGTAAACGGTTTTCATACTGTAGTTTAATGCCACAGCGTGACCGCCCTGCTCTCGCACTACTCCTTTGGGTGTGCCTGTGGTGCCAGAGGTATACAAAATATAAAGCGGATGGGTGCTTGGTAACGGCACGGCATCAAAGGATTCTGGCGTGTTTGCCACCACAGCCCAATCTAGGTCCCTTGGCGACGAAATCTGCGCTTGGTACTCCTCACGCTGTAACACAATGCAATGTTCCACTTGATGCTTTGCCAACGAGAGCGCTTCATCCAGCATAGGTTTGTATTCAATGATGCGGTCTATTTCAATTCCGCAAGAAGCGCTGATCACTAGCTTTGGCTTAGCATCATCTATTCTCACCAAAAGCTCATGAGGTGCAAAGCCGCCAAACACCACAGAATGAATAGCACCCACGCGCGCACAAGCAAGCATAGCAACGACCGCTTCAGGCACCATAGGCATATAAATTACGACCCTATCACCTACATTTACACCAAGTTGATTTAAGCCAGCGGCAAAATGGCTCACCTGAGAGAGCAACTCTCGATAGCTAATTTTGCGTTTTGTATTCGTCACAGGCGAATCATAAATTAGCGCGGTTTGCTCTGCTCTCCCTTGGTTTACATGATGGTCGAGTGCCAAATAACTAGTATTCATCAAGCCATCACTAAACCAATGACTCAGTCCCTCTTGGTCTTGGTTATGTCCGATTTTTGGTGGCGTATGCCAATCAAGCCGTGCCGCTTCTTTAAGCCAAAATGCCTCTGGGTCTTGGGAAAATGTTTGATATGCCTGTTGATAGGTTGTTGTTGTCATAATAAGTTACTCAGTTTCGCTGGAACTTAGTAAAGATAGATAAAAAACCGCCAAGTTTTGATGAGACTTTAGTCTTGCGAGGATGATGTGGATCAATGTTGGGGGCGTTAGATATGATTATGGTTTGTATGGGGATACAATAACTTAGCTAATGTACATTTCCGGAGCTAAGCTTACTTTCTTTTATAGTCAAGAAAATGCCTATGAGCGTCATCTACTCACTACGAACAACTAGCCCTACTTTTTAACAAAAAAGTTGGTGGATGTTCGATTAATCTGGTACTAATATGAAGTAGAATGAGGTGATTGCAGGAGTTACAGTTTACTGTTAGTTTGTTCTGCACGCCTAAAGTTATTAAAAAATAAAGGATTATTTCTATATCTCCCCCTAAAAAGCTAGACAGTCAGTTTCTTGGAAAAAGTATTGCAGTTGGCGCAGGTATTGGAACTACAGTAGGTGTTATGGTTGGCGTCACATTTAACATTCTTTCCTTTAGTGTGGCAATAGGTGCGGCTTTTGGTTGTAGCATTGGGGTTGCAGTATGTGCTGCCTTTACTCAAAAGAGTTAGCATAAGTTAAAAGATAACCTTAAATGAGCACTTGCTCTTGCAAACAAATATAATCACAGCACCCTGAACAATCGAGCCGCCATTGGAATATACGTGACGATTGTTCAGAGATCCTCCGAAGCCTACCCCACCAAGGTTACCTACTGCTCGCTTTCAAGCTTTAGCAGCAACGCTTTGATATCATCTTTTGCGCCGGTGATATGTTTTTTCAAAAAGTCACAGGCCCCTTTGGTATTTTTATCGCGGCATAGCTCTAATAGCTGGCGGTGTTCCTCTGGTGCGGTTTTAATGCCGCCGGCGAGTAAGATGTGCATGCGCACGTAACGCTCAGAGTTTTTACTGTACACATCCACCAGCTCACGTGTTTGTGGGCGCTGTGCTTTGCTGTAGAGTTTGCTGTGAAATTCGGCGTTGAGTTTGCCCGTTGCCAGTTGTGTATCGCCAGCGGCCATTGCTTCTTCAAGCTCGGCTAAAATGGCTTCGGCTTCTAATAGGTCGCGTGCGGTTAACTTGTTGATTGAGTGACGTAATAGCTCGGCTTCTAACAATGCGCGTAGATCAAATATTTCATCGATTTGTTCGGCACTTAAACGCGTGACTGTCGCACCTTTGTGCGCTTCAAAGTTAACTAAGCCTTCAGCTTCTAGTTGCAGAAGGGCTTCTCTAACAGGAATACGGCTTACATTTAACTCATCTGCCAGCGCGGCTTACCTTAGCGGCTCGCCCGCTTTGATTTCGCCAGTGAGGATTTTTTCACGAATTGCTTCAGCAACTAATTGAGTTCGAGTTTTATGTACAATCGCCATAGTATTTAGTAATTATTGTTTTATGAACTCATTATAAACGTATCTGAGTTCAAATTGCATGTTTGTCTTAATTAATTACAGAGTCATGTATTGAGTTATAAGTGGCTGCGCAAACTTAGGTTTATGTTTATTGTACTGAGCTTCGTCTTATAGTTTACTTGTAGAAGAAGAAACATATTTGTTCCTTGTTATTAAATCGCATCAGTAGCATCGTATAAAGCACTACACGTATAACGGCCGCTTTATTAATGAACACAAGTCTCTAGTGCGTAATCAAAGCTTCCCCCAGCATCTAAACAATTGTCAACCGCAATAAAATTACTGGTCAGGACAAAAAATACAACAGTACCGACTAGCGCTATGACCCCTAAAACCAGCGCTAGCTTGAACTTGTACTTGTTTGAGTTGATTGGTGAATTAGGCTTTTTATCTGTGTCTTTACAAACCATGGACGCTATGACTGTTCCGATTATTGTTATGAAAAGCGGTAACTTATCACTCTATACATATCCGCTCAAGCGAAAATATTTTAAGTTCCTACCGTAATTCAACCTCGCCATAAGTATGAACACCGCCTAAAGTAAAATTTAGTAAAAAGCCCATAGCAATACTATGGGCTTGGTTTGCTTAACTTGGTTTGCTTAACTTTGTATACAAATTGGTCTTACGAATCGCTTTAGCGCTTCTAGCCCTACCGATGTTGAGCGTACATCGGTTGATGACGGAAACGGCCCACCATGGTTCATGGTGGCGCACACTTCAACGCCTGTTGGCATTTGCCCGTAAATCAGTCGACCTACACGGTATTGTAGCGCCTCTATGATGCCTTCGGCTTGATATAGGTCAGACTCAGTCCCATGAATACTGGCGGTGAGTTGTCCATCTAAGTCTGCGATTAAGTCTTCAAGCTGCGCTAAGTTGTCATAGCTCACCACTAAAGCACTTGGCCCAAAGACTTCTTCTTTAAGCCTTGCATCGGTTGCAAAGCTTTCGCTATCCGTCAGGAACAAGTGAGCGCTTGCGTGAAACGGCTGTGCTTGCTCACCAGCGCTCAACAACGTTACTTGAGGGTGTGCTTTTAGCGCCGCGATGCTGTTTTGATAAGCTTTTAAAATGCCCGGAGTCAATAAGGTATCTGAAGGCGCTTCACTAATATGTCGCTTAGTTGTCTCGATAAATGTTTGCGAACTATTCCTTGGCACCAACCAAATGCCGGGGCTAGTACAAAATTGACCATTACCCATAAGTAAAGACTGGACAAATTGTGCACCAAGCTCTGCGCCTTTTGCCTGTACTTTTTCAGGTAAGACAATTTGCGGGTTCACGCTGCCAAGCTCACCGTAGAGCGGGATAGGCTCATGGCGCTTCGCAATGGTGTCTTGCAATGCTTTTGCAACGCCAAAGGAGCCTGTAAACCCAACAGCTTTGATAGGCTTAGCTTCCACCAGCCAATGTGCAACATCATACGCTGTGGCTTGCAGCATTGAAAACACCCCGCTTGGCATATCGCACTTGCTTATTGCTGTGGCGATGGCCTTAGTCATTAGCTCACACGTTGCCGGATGTGCTGGGTGACCTTTATATACCACAGGGCAGCCAGCGGCTAACGCAGCTGCGGTATCGCCTCCGAGCGTAGAGAAGGCATACGGGAAGTTTGACGCGCCAAACACCGCAACAGTGCCAATTGGAATATGCTTAAGCTGTGATTTCGGCTTAGGCAGCGGCGTCCGATTTGGGTCTGCTTGCTCTTCTTTATCTAGACTGAGCTCTGTTAGGTTATCTCTCAGCGCTGCGGCAAATGCGTTTAATTGGTTTACCGTGCGGCCGCGCTCGCCCTCGAGTCTTGGCCTTGGCAGGTTAGTTTCTGCCATCGTGGTGGTTATTAGCTCATCACCTAAGGCGAGAATTTCTTGTGCTATGGTCTCTAAAAACTCTGCTCTAGCAGTCATCGACGTTTTACGATAAGCCTTAAAAGCCTGCTCTGCTGCATTAACGGCTTCCTCTACTTGTGCTTCACTGGCGTTAAAAAATGCTTGCGTTAACGCTTCATTGGTTGCCGGGCAAAACGCGTAAAACGTTGTTGCCGCTTGTGCGGCTTGCCACGCACCGTTAATGTAACTCTTTCCTGATAAATTCATTGTTAGCTCCTGTTTTCTTTCAGTCTTAATGGCTAGGGCCTGTTGATCTTTCAAGTTTGTTTTTGCAGCAAAGGCCAACAAGCCCTAGAGCACCTGAAAACCAAATGCATACGGATCTTCGCCATCTACAGTGATACAATTACTCCCCGTTTGACGTGCCCAACCTTGAATACTTGGCAGAATTGCGGCTTTTCCCGCCACTTCAGTTGTGCCTTCGACCTTACCGATAAATTGGCTGCCTATGATGCTCTCGTGAACAAACGTATCGCCCTCTTTTAGCTGTCCTTTTGCAAACAGCTGTGCCATTCGTGCACTTGTGCCTGTGCCACAAGGCGATCTATCAATCGCTTTATCGCCATAAAATACCGCGTTGGCCGCATGACTATCTGGATGTTGTGGCTTGCCTGTCCATAACACATGGGAGGCGCCACACACGGTGGAGTCTTCAGGATGAATTGGGTTTATTTGTGCGTTAACTGCCGCGCGCACTTTGGGGCTCCACGCCAGTAATTCGGCAGCACAGCTTTGATCCACACCAGCAAATAGACTTTGAGGCTCAACAATAATGTAAAAGTTACCGCCATAGGCAATATCAACGATGAGCTCCCCTAGCCCATCAACGTGGACAGGCACCGCTTGGTATGCCAAAAATGCCGGCACATTGTAGAGCTTTACCCAAGTCACTTTACCAGCCTTCATCTCATAATAGGCATTCACACGCCCCGCAGGGGTGTCAAGCTTGAGTACACCCTGTTCCTTTGGAGTAATAAGGCCGCTTTCAAGGCCAAAAGTGACTGTCCCGATAGTGCCGTGCCCACACATAGGCAAGCACCCAGAGGTTTCGATAAATAGGATTGCCACATCCCCATCTGCGGTAGTCGGTGGATATAAAAAGGCACCCGACATCATGTCATGGCCTCTGGGCTCAAACATCAGTGCGCGCCTTATCCAATCGTAGTCACGTAAAAAATGTTGGCGCTTTTCACTCATGCTCTCGCCCAAAAGCGTTGGATGACCGCTTGTGACCAAGCGCACGGGATTGCCACAGGTGTGGCCATCTATACAATAGTAGGTGCCTAAAATCATACGCTTAGTCCAAGTTATATTGGCTTAAGTCAATTCGATTTGCCATCGCTTCATCGTACAAACGACTCACGTAAGCCTTTTGTTCTTGGGTGAGTGGCAATCTTGGAGAACGAGTCACTTCACTACCACGTCCAGCCAAATGTTCTGCATATTTGATGCACTGCACCAGTGTCGGAATAGTATCTAAGCGTAGCAAAGGTAAAAACCAACGCCACAGCGCGCGCACTTCCTCATAGCGACCTTGTTCAGCAAGCTTATAAATAGCCACTGACTCGCGTGGGAATACATTGGTCAATCCCGAGATCCAACCTGTCGCGCCAAGCATTAGGCTTTCCAGTGCGATATCATCAACACCACCAAATACAACGTAGCGATCGCCAAATGCGCTAAACAGCTCACTAATACGGCGGGTATCTTCCGTCGCCTCTTTTACAGAAACAATATTGGGCTCTTCAGCTAAGGTTTTCATGCCCTCAATAGACACATCGACACCGTAGGTCACCGGATTGTTGTAAATCATAATAGGTAATGCTGTGCTTCGCGCTACCTGTTGGTAATGATGAATCGCTTCGCGCTCGGTTGAGCGGTAGACCATCCCCGGCAATACCATTAGTCCATCTATGCCGAGCGCTTCTGCATCCTTGGCAAACTCGACAGCAAGTGCAGTTGTAGTTTCAGCCACACCACTAAGTAGTGGCACTCTATCACCTACCACTTCTGTTGCAGCTTTTAACACTTGGCGTTTCTCGTCAGCCGTGAGTGAGCAGTTTTCACCGACGGTGCCTAATACTATGATGCCATGAACCCCTTCGTTAATCAGGTTATCTATCATCTCTTTGGTAGTATCAAAGTTGATGCTTTCATCATCATGGAATTGAGTGGTTACTGCTGGATATACACCCTGCCAATTTACGTTCATGGTTCTCGCCTTTCATTAGGTTGTTTAGTTATTGTGCTTGCCATCATAGGTATATTGTATACAATAATCAATATTCAAAAGAGAGATTTTTTAGTCATCAACTCAAATGACTGGCCTAAATGTCTGTAATCTTATGACTTATAAGTGGTAAATTTTTTCTTGTAGGTATTTAAACGAGGCCTGATTGATGTCTATGTGGAAATACAATTTAGGATGGTGAGGTGAATTGTGGAAAGTAATAATAAAATTGCAGTGATCGGCGCAGGGATCATTGGGATCACCACCGCGCTGCAATTAGCTCGACGAGGCCACGCTGTTACCTTGTTCGATAAAAACCGGCCCGCGGAGGGATGCTCTAAGGGTAACGCTGGGCATTTTGCCACAGAACAGGTATTCCCCATGGCTGATGCAGCTTTACTAACAAAAGTGCCTGCCATGTTAGTCAATCCGGTGGGGCCTTTGCGAATAGAGACCACCTCTTTACTCAAAAATATTCCTTGGTTTCTACGATTCTTAAAGCAAATGAAAAGTAGCTGTTTCCACAAAGGTACAATCGCACTTAGAAGTTTAAATGAACGCGCACTACCCGCATACCAGCGTTTACTTGGTGATAAGTATCATACACTTATATCTAGCAACGGCAGTTTACTGGTATTTGAAGGTGACGAAAGCTCTGCGCGTCAAAGCTATAAAAAATACGCCGAACAAAACATCTCAGTGAGCTTACTTACAGGTGATCAAGCCCGAGAAATGGAGCCGATCCTATCAAATACCATTACCTCGGCACTGTATTTTGATAAAGTCGCGCATAGCACAGATCCCTACGCTCTCTGTTTGACGTTATATGAGCAGTTTATTCAGCTAGGGGGAGCATTCCAACAAGGCTCTATCGACGATATTACCCACACAGAGCATGGCTACACACTTCACTCCAAAAGCCACAAGATGACCTTTAACAAAGTCGTTGTGGCAACCGGAGCTGCAAGTAAAACGCTCTGTGCGTCTTTAGGGTATTCACTGCCCATTATTGCCGAGCGTGGTTATCACAACATGTTGGCAATGAATAATACGCTTACACGACCTGTCGCATCGAGTGAACGAGGGTTTATCATGACGCCCATGTCACGAGGTTTACGACTGGCCGGAACGGTAGAGTTTGCCGCACTGGAGAGTAAACCCAACTACAGCCGTGCTCGCGTATTATTACATCACGCAAGTATTCTATTAAGGCAACCTCTGCCACAACATAGTGAAGCGCTTTGGGTTGGCTGCCGTCCCTCACTCCCAGATTATTTACCTGTCATCGGACAAGCGCCAAATCATCACAACCTGTATTTTGCACTGGGTCATCAGCATTTAGGACTGACCCAAGCCGCAATTTCAAGTGAATGTATCGCAGATCTTATTGACAACAAGCCCAACGACATCGATCTTACTCCCTTTAGTATTGCTCGATTTAATTAGTAATAGCAATTTGCTTGATTAAGAGGTCTATTTGAAGCAAGAAAATTTTACCGATAGCAAGGCAAAAATTTTGTGATTTAGTTACGCTAAATAAGAAATTTTTAACGCAGTTAGCGTAAAATTTACTCCTTCAAATTGAGCAAGTATCAAGTCAAATTGATATATAGGATCACAAAAATGAAAGGTATTGCATACCAGAGCGCGCAACAGGCGCTAGATAACTTAGAAGATATGACCAAAGGCGTAGCGCCAATTGGCGAAAGCGAGTATTTAGCAAGAATAGAGAAAGCTCAACAATATATGCAGCAGAACAACATTGATGCACTCTATTTAAATGCTGGTACAAATTTAAAATACTTTACTGGTTTGCAGTGGTACGCCAGTGAGCGTTTGGTCGGTGCTATTTTACCCGCCAATGGACAAGTTCAGTTTATCGTCCCATTTTTCGAGATCGGCTCAATCAAGGATTATTGGCTGATTGAAGGTCCTATTCATGCTTGGCAAGAAGAAGAATCTCCTTACCAGCTCGTCGCAAACGTACTTAACACACTCAATATTGATAGCACAGGCACACTCGCCATTGACGAAAGCACTGCGTTTTTTGTTGCTGATGGGATCAGACTCGCGGCACCTGAGCTTTCGCTTATCAATGCAAAGGCAGTAACCGCGCATTGTAGAATGCATAAATCGGCCAATGAAATTGCCCTTATTCAACGTGCAATGGACATGACACTTGCCGTACATAAAGCAACGGCATCTATGCTGTATGAAGGGATCACGACAACCGAAGTTGAAGCCTTTATTAATGAAGCGCACAAAAAAGTGGGGGCGCCGGGCAATTATTTTTGTATTGTGCTATTTGGTGTGGCGTCGTCATTCCCACATGGTGTAAAAAATCCACAAACGCTGAAAAAAGGCGATGTGGTTCTCGTCGACACTGGCTGTAAGTTACACGGCTACCTTAGTGATATTACCCGTACTTATGTTTTTGGCGACCCCAGTGAAAAGCAAAAGTCCGTTTGGCAAATCGAGAAGCAAGCGCAAATTGCAGCATTTAATGCAGCCAAAATTGGTGCGCCCTGTGGCGCTGTTGATAAGGCCGCGAGAGAATATATTGCCAGCAATGGGCTCGGTCCTGATTATCAACTACCAGGTTGCCCGCATCGCACTGGGCATGGCATCGGCTTAGATATCCACGAATGGCCTTATTTAGTCAAAGACAACCCAGAACCGCTTGCAGCCGGAATGTGTTTTTCAAACGAACCTATGCTGGTTATTCCTGATGAATTTGGCATTCGCTTGGAAGACCATTTCTATATGACCGACGAAGGTCCACGTTGGTTTACTGAACCTGCACATAGCATAGAAAATCCTTTTGGGGTTGAATAACCCTAGCGATAGCTACATGGTGAGATGCTCTGATAAGCAATTCACCATTTATCGTGATTGATTTAAGCAGGGGTTAATTGGTATAAACTTAACACCTGCAATTTACTGCGTCACAACTTATGATAGCAACTACTCCTCCACCACCCTATTACGCTGTAATTTTTACCAATATTAAAAATAAAGACGATGAAGGCTATGCGCAAACCGCTTCGCGAATGGTCGAGCTTGCACAGCTACAACCCGGGTTTTTAGGGTTAGAATCTGCGCGTGAAGAGGTTGGGATCACCGTTTCTTATTGGCGCGACCTAGAATCAATCAAAGCATGGAAAGCCAATGCTGAGCATATTGAGGCACAAAAAAACGGCAACAAAAAATGGTATCAAAGCTATACAACTCGTATTGCTAAGGTAGAGCGAGAATATAGCTTATAAGGCTACTAACGATTACCACCACCGACAAAATTGTCTTGCTCTAGCTGTTTTTATCTCTAGCAAGACAACTTCAAATTACGACAAAAACCCTTCAAATAACAACTAATATAAAAATTGCAACTTTTAAATAAAAAATTTCATAAATTACTGGTGGCATATTTTAAAAACTCTTCTATGATAAATTCTCAAATCAACGTAAGTTAACATTTTAAAGGAAAATAGAATGAAATCACTCATTGCGTTATCTATGGTATTAGGAGCATCGGTAGTATCTGCCCAAGAAGTTACTTATTATTCAAGTGAGTGCTATTATGCAGCTAATGGGATAACAAGCGTTAATGGCGTACTCTATAGTTATTCAGCTTCGGAGCGTTCAAATACGCCTTGGTATTTGACTGAAGAAGAAGCCACATGTGAAGGTGGTAAGGTGATACTTGGCACTTACAGGAGCTTTTTTGGTTCTTCAGTAATGTATAGAGATGTATATACTCCACTGCAAAGTAGTAAATTAAATACTAAAACCGTTAACGAGTAATCCTAGATTATAATAAACCACTATAATTCCTATATTTATAATAGTGGTTTATTATTAAAATAAATCAATTAATTTTCTTTATTCTATTTTTAATTCTTGATAACCCTTGTGCCGTGCATCCTAGATAGTTTGCCAAATCTTGATTAGTAATCTTCATTACCCAATCAGTTCTATACTCAAGTAAAAATCGGTAGCGTTCTTCAACCGTGTTTAAAAGTAAAAAAGCTTCCTTTGCCTCTTTAAACAATAACTGTTGCTGAAACAACTTTAATTTAAGCTCTGTTGTTGTCTGCTGCTTGAATAGGCTCAAGGGAACGTGCACTAACATCGCATCTTCAATTACAGCTAGTTGAAAGTGGCTGGGTAAGTCCCTTATCCATTCGGCATACAAAATACATAGCTCACCTGGAAAATAAAACTCCTTATGCCTTATCTCTCCACCCTCGCTGATAGCTGAGGAAACTAGCTTCCCCTTTTCGATAAAATAGCCTATGTCCTGTTTAGCACCTTGTGACAACACTATTTCACCTCGAGTATGATTCGTCCTAATAAGTTCAGGATGTTCATCAGTGAACGCTAAGAGTTCAGCTTTCATTGTTTCACAGAGCTGACCTAAAGTTTGATAAGGCATGTACAGTCCTCTCACCGAAGTCGATTTAATTACACTCGCGCTGATAATACCAATTTTATAATCTGCTTAAATAGATCAAAAAAGGCTCCATAAGGAGCCTTTTTAACGTGTGGTATTAACTTACCAACCCGCTTTCTCTTTTAGTGCAGAACCGATTTCTGCAAGAGAGCGAACTGTTTTAACACCCGCTGCTTCAAGTGCTGCGAATTTCTCGTCAGCTGTACCTTTACCGCCTGCGATAATTGCACCAGCGTGACCCATACGCTTACCTGGAGGAGCTGTAACACCTGCGATGTAAGAAACAACAGGCTTAGTTACGTTGTGCTTGATGTACTCAGCCGCTTCTTCTTCAGCTGTACCGCCGATCTCACCGATCATTACGATAGCTTCAGTTTGCGGATCGTTTTGGAACATCTCTAGTACGTCGATGAAGTTAGTGCCTGGGATTGGATCACCACCGATACCAACACAAGTAGATTGACCGAAGCCAGCGTCAGTTGTTTGCTTAACTGCTTCATAAGTCAAAGTACCAGAACGTGACACGATACCTACTTTACCAGGCAAGTGGATATGACCTGGCATGATACCGATCTTAGTTTCACCTGGAGTGATAACACCTGGGCAGTTAGGACCAATCATGCGAACGCCAGTTTCTTCTAGCTTCACTTTAACATCAACCATATCTAGTGTAGGGATGCCTTCAGTGATACATACGATTAGTTCGATACCTGCGCTGATCGCTTCAAGGATAGCGTCTTTACAGAATGCAGCTGGTACGTAGATAACAGATGCAGTTGCACCAGTTGACTCTACCGCTTCACGTACTGTGTTAAATACAGGTAGACCTAGGTGAGTTGTGCCGCCTTTACCAGGAGAAACACCACCAACCATTTGTGTACCGTACTGGATAGCTTGCTCAGAGTGGAAAGTACCCTGACCACCAGTGAAACCTTGACAGATTACTTTAGTATCTTTGTTAATTAGTACAGACATTATTTGCCCTCCGCAGCAGCAACTACTTTCTCAGCAGCGTCAGTTAGTGACTCAGCTGCAATGATGTCAAGGCCAGAGTTAGCTAGTACTTCACGACCAGCTTCAGCGTTAGTACCTTCAAGACGTACAACTACTGGTACGTTTACGCCAACTTCTTTAACCGCACCGATAATACCTTCAGCGATCATGTCACAACGTACGATACCACCGAAGATGTTAACTAGTACTGCTTTAACATTGTCGTCAGAAAGGATGATCTTGAATGCTTCAGATACACGCTCTTTAGTCGCACCACCACCAACGTCTAAGAAGTTAGCTGGCTTGCCGCCGTGTAGGTTTACGATGTCCATAGTACCCATCGCAAGGCCTGCACCGTTAACCATACAACCAACGTTACCGTCTAGTGCTACATAGTTAAGTTCAAAGCTTGCTGCGTGTGCTTCACGAGCGTCTTCTTGTGAAGGATCGTGGAATTCACGGATCTTAGGCTGGCGGAACAATGCGTTGCCGTCTACACCGATTTTGCCGTCTAGGCAGTGTAGGTTACCAGCGTCTGTGATCACTAGAGGGTTGATTTCTAGTAGAGCAAAGTCGTGGTTGATAAACATTTGCGCTAGACCCATGAAGATCTTAGTGAATTGCTTAACTTGAGTTGGGTTCAAACCTAGTTTGAACGCTAGCTCACGACCTTGGTAAGCTTGAGGACCTACTAGTGGGTCGATCTCAGCTTTATGAATTAGTTCAGGCGTTTCTTCTGCAACTTGTTCAATTTCTACACCACCTTCAGTTGATGCCATGAACACGATTTTACGTGAGCCACGGTCAACAACAGCACCTAGGTATAGTTCATTTGCAATATCAGTGCAGCTTTCTACTAAGATTTTAGCAACAGGCTGACCTTTCTCGTCTGTTTGGTAAGTAACTAGGTTTTTACCTAACCAGTTTTCAGCGAATGCGCGGATTTCGTCTTTGCTGTCTGCAAGTTTAACACCGCCAGCTTTACCACGGCCGCCAGCGTGTACTTGACACTTAACAACCCACTTGTCTCCACCGATTTTACCAGCAGCTTCAACTGCTTCTTGAGGTGTATCACAAGCAAAGCCTTCTGATACAGGTAAACCATATTCGGCAAAAAGTTGTTTTGCCTGATACTCATGCAAATTCATGATGCTTTATCCAATTTTTTATACTAAAAAAGCTGAATATTTATGCAAATAGTCAGCTATCCCAAATTGCGCACATAGTATAGATCCCAAGGCTTCTGATGAAAACCCCACTTAGACCAAAGGCGCAAAAAAAAAGCTGTATGCGAGCATACAGCTTATTCTTTAAACAAATATTAAACGTCTAGTAGTAGACGTGTTGGATCTTCAAGCAACTCTTTAATTGTTACTAGGAAACCAACTGACTCTTTACCATCGATTTGACGGTGGTCATAAGATAGTGCTAGGTACATCATAGGTAAAATTTCAACTTTACCGTTTACTGCCATAGGACGCTCTTGGATTTTGTGCATGCCCAAGATTGAAGACTGTGGCAAATTGATGATAGGCGTAGATAGTAGTGAACCGAATACACCACCATTGGTAATAGTGAAGTTACCGCCAGTCATATCGTCAACAGTTAGTTTGCCATCACGACCTTTGATAGCCAATTCACGAATATTCTTCTCGATTTCAGCAACAGAAAGCTTATCGCAATCACGTAGTACTGGAGTCACTAGACCACGAGGTGTTGATACCGCGATGCTGATGTCAAAGTAGTTGTGGTAAACGATATCGTCACCGTCGATTGACGCGTTAACTTCAGGGAAACGCTTAAGTGCTTCAGTTACCGCTTTCACGTAGAAAGACATGAAACCTAAACGAATACCGTGACGCTTCTCAAATACCTCTTGGTACTGCTTACGAAGGTCCATGATTGGCTTCATGTTTACTTCGTTGAACGTTGTAAGCATTGCTGTTGAGTTTTTCGCTTCTAATAAGCGGTTAGCGATTGTCTTACGTAGACGAGTCATAGGTACACGTTTCTGAGTGCGCTCACCTACCGGGGCAGCTGGTGCAGAAGCTGCAGCCTTAGACTCTGATTTTGCTGGTGCTTTAAGGAAAGCATCCACATCTTCTTTAGTAATGCGACCGCCTTTACCAGAACCTTTGATCTTAGAAGCATCAAGGCCTTTCTCCGCGATAAGACGACGAACAGATGGTGTTAGTACATCTGAGTTTTCGTCAGAAGCAGCAGCTGGTGCTTCTTCTTTCTTCGCACTTGATGATGCAGCTGGTGCGCCACCGGCAACGATTTTACCGATAACTTGATCACCTAGTACTGTCTCACCTTCAGCGTGGATGTGCTCACCCATCACACCGTCTTCAGGTGCAACAACTTCAAGAACCACTTTATCTGTTTCAATATCAACTAGATTCTGGTCGCGGCTAACCGCTTCACCTGGTTGAACGTGCCAAGTTGCGATAGTAGCGTCTGCTACTGACTCAGGAAGTACAGGTACTTTAATGTCCACTTCTTTACCTTCTGCTGCTGGCGCCGATTCTGACGCTGCTGGTTTTTCATTTGATTGAGCAGGCGCTGCTGCTTCATCAGCAGCACCTAGTTGTGCAATAACTTGTTCGCCAAGAACGGTTGCGCCTTCCTCTTCAGAAATTGCAACAATAACACCATCTTCTGGCGCTACAACTTCTAAAACGACCTTATCCGTTTCGATGTCAACTAAGTTTTGATCACGAGTCACTTTATCGCCAACGCTTACATGCCATGTAGCAACCGTTGCATCGGCAACAGACTCAGGAAGAACAGGAACCTTAATTTCGGTTGTCATCTCTTATTCCTTATTTCTTAATTGTTAAAGCGTCAGCAATTAACGCGTTTTGTTCTTTAGTATGTGTAGACATGTATCCACATGCTGGTGCAGCTGAAGCCTTACGGCCTGCATAAGTCAGATTTGCGCCAGCTGGGATAGCTTCCCAGAAATGATGCTGTGAACAGTACCAAGCACCTTGGTTTTGTGGTTCTTCTTGACACCAAACAAAATCTTTTACGTGCTGATAGCGAGCCATGATCTCATCCATCTCTTTGTGAGGGAATGGATATAGCTGTTCAACACGAACGATAGCCACGTTGTTAAGCTCTTGCTTACGACGCTCTTGCAGTAGTTCGTAATAAACCTTACCGCTACAGAACACTACACGCTCAACGTTTTCAGGATTGATATCATCAATCTCATCGATCATGTTATTGAATACGCCTTCAGATAGCTCTTCTAGGCTAGAAACAGCTAATGGATGACGTAATAGCGACTTAGGCGTCATTACAATCAGAGGACGACGCAGCGGACGAACCGATTGACGACGCAGCATTGCGTATACTTGCGCTGGTGTTGACGGCACACATACTTGCATATTGTGGTCAGCACAAAGCTGTAAATAACGCTCTAAACGCGAAGAACTGTGCTCTGGACCTTGACCTTCATAGCCGTGAGGAAGTAGTAGTGTTAGACCACACAAACGGCCCCACTTCTGCTCACCTGAACTTAAGAATTGGTCAAATACGACTTGCGCACCGTTAGCGAAGTCACCAAATTGCGCTTCCCATAATACCAATGACGTTGGCTCTGCTGTCGCGTAACCATATTCGAATGCAAGTACCGCTTCTTCTGATAGTACTGAATCGTACACTTCGAACAAGCCTTGACCTTCGCGAATATTTTGCAGCGGAAGATAAGTAGACGCGTCTTTTTGGTTATGAACTACGGCATGGCGGTGGAAGAATGTACCACGACCAGAATCCTGACCAGTAAGACGAATATCAGTGCCTTCATCAACCAAGGTCGCGTAAGCCAATGTCTCAGCCATACCCCAATCAAGCATTTTCTCACCTTGCGCCATAAGTTTACGGTCATCGTAAATCTTTTTAACGCGTGATTGTGCTTTATGAGCCTCAGGGTAGCTCGCAATCTTTTCGCCAAGCGCTTTGAGTTTATCTAGCGCAACTTTTGGCTCATACGGCGTGTCCCAATCGTGACCAACATACTTAGACCAATCTGATGAGTGTTTGGTTTCTTTTTGAATTTCTTCTACAACACAAACGCCTTTATCAAGACCATTTCGGTAATCATCAGCAATTTGTTTCGCATCGTCTTCAGAAATCACACCTTCGCGTACAAGTTGATCAGCATACAATTGGCGAGGTACTGGGTGCTTTTTGATCTTCTGATACATCAGCGGTTGCGTTGCATTTGGCTCATCCGCTTCGTTGTGACCGTGACGACGGTAACATACTAAGTCAATCACCACATCACGTTTAAACTTATTACGGAAATCAAGTGCAACTTGTGTAACAAAAGCAACGGCTTCAGGATCATCTGCGTTCACGTGGAAGATAGGTGCCTGAACCATTTTAGCGATATCAGTACAGTATTCAGTCGAACGAGTGTCTTCGCGTTTTGACGTAGTGAAACCAACTTGGTTATTAACTACGATACGGATCGAACCGCCAACGCCGTATGCACGTGTTTGCGATAAGTTAAACGTTTCTTGAACGACACCTTGACCTGCGATTGCAGAGTCACCATGAATTGTGATTGGTAATGCTTTAGAACCACTTTGGCAATTCAAACGGTCAAGACGAGCACGTACCGAACCCATTACTACTGGGTTTACGATTTCAAGGTGAGATGGGTTAAATGCCAATGCCATATGAACATTGCCACCCTTCGTACCGAAGTCAGAAGAGAAACCCATGTGGTATTTAACGTCACCAGAACCTGCGTGCTCGCCATATTTACCAGCGAACTCGTCAAATAGTTCTTGTGGGTTTTTACCCAATACGTTCACTAGTACATTTAGACGACCACGGTGGGCCATACCAATTACGGCTTCTTGCTGACCGCTTTCACCAGCACGGTGAATAAGCTCTTTCAGCATAGGCACAAGTGAGTCACCGCCTTCTAGAGAGAAACGCTTAGCGCCTGGGAATTTTGCGCCCAAGTACTTTTCTAAGCCGTCTGCAGCAGTTAGACCTTTGTAGATTCTTAGTTTGGTTTCTTTGTCGAATTGTGGCTTCGAGAAGGACGATTCCAAACGCTGTTGTAACCAACGTTTTTCTTCGGTAGAGGTGATGTGCATGTACTCAGCACCGATAGAGCCACAGTATGTCGCTTTAAGCGCAGCGTACAAGTCTTTGAGTTTCATTGTCTCTTTGCCACAAGCAAAAGAGCCAACGTTAAATTCTTTATCTAAGTCTGCATCGGTTAAATCATGAAAAGCAGGGTCAAGATCGCGAACACGTTCTCTATCCCAAATCCCTAACGGATCTAGGTTTGCGTTCTGATGACCTCTGAAACGGAATGCATTAATTAACTGCAGAACTTTAACTTGCTTGGCATCAGCAGAACCCTCTGCGGAAACCACGACTTCTCTGTGTTTGTTTTTAGCAAGCTCCGCAAATTGCGCTCTTACTTCTGAATGTTTAGTGTCAACATCCACTCCATCAACTTTAGGTAGTTGATCAAACACCTCTCGCCACTCTTCTGGCACTGAAGCTGCATCATCTAGATACGCCTCATATAGATCTTCTACGTACGCAACGTTACCGCCGTACAAATGCGAAGATTCTAGCCATGCCTTCATCACACCTTCGTGCATCTATTAGCCCTTTTATCTAGCGCAGAAACTCAAACGAAAACAAGATGGCAAGCTTTTGCTTGCCATCTTAGCTAGTAGTATGTGTTATACCGAACGGTTTAACAACATTGATTTAATTTGTCCAATTGCCTTAGTTGGATTAAGGCCTTTTGGACATACGCTAACACAGTTCATAATACTGTGACAGCGGAATACGCTGAACGCGTCATCAAGACCAGCAAGACGTTCTTCTGTCGCTGTATCACGGCTATCAGCCAAGAAACGATAAGCATGTAGAAGACCCGCAGGACCGATGAACTTGTCTGGGTTCCACCAGAAAGAAGGACAAGACGTTGAACAACATGCACAAAGAATACACTCGTACAGGCCATCTAGCTTTTCACGTTCTTCAATTGACTGAAGACGCTCTTCACCACCAGTTGGTTTGTCGTTGATCAAGAATGGCTTAACCTTCTCGTATTGCGTATAGAACTGGCTCATGTCGATTACCAAGTCACGGATCACCGGAAGACCTGGTAATGGACGAATGACGATCTTGCCTTTACCACCATTCTGCAAAGCAGAAATTGGAGTAATACATGCAAGGCCGTTTTTACCATTCATATTAATACCGTCAGAACCACATACCCCTTCACGGCATGAACGACGGAAAGATAAAGATGGATCTTGCTCTTTTAACTGCATAAGAGCATCTAATACCATCATGTCACGACCTTCCTCTACTTCTAGAGAATAGTCTTGCATGCGTGGTGCCGCATCTTCATCAGGATTATAACGATAAACAGATAATTCTAAAGTTGCCATCGCTTAGCTCCTAGTATGTACGTGCTTTCGGTGGGAATGCTTCACGAGTCTTAGGCGCGTAGTTAACTTCACGCTTACTCATAGACTCAGACTCTGGGTTGTAAATCGAGTGACACAACCAGTTTTCATCATCACGCTCTGGGTAGTCGAAGCGAGAGTGTGCACCACGACTTTCCGTACGGAAGTTCGCAGCAACCGCTGTCGAGTACGCTGTTTCCATCAAGTTATCTAACTCTAGACACTCAATACGTTGCGTGTTGAATTCAGCAGACTTATCGTCAAGACGTGCGTACTGTAGACGCTCACGAATTTCTTTAAGTTCTTTAAGACCTTCAGCCATTGCATCACCTTCACGGAATACCGAGAAGTTAAGCTGCATACAACGTTGTAGATCTTTCTTGATTTGTACAGGATCTTCACCCTGACCTTTCGCAGAAGTTTCCCAACGATTAGTACGCGCAAGTGCTGCGTCTACGTTATCGTTGCTTGCTTCTTTGGCGATTTCAGCATCTTTCAAGTAAGTACCAAGGAAGTTACCCGCCGCACGACCGAATACGACAAGGTCAAGCAGTGAGTTACCACCTAGACGGTTTGCACCGTGTACAGATACACACGCAATCTCACCTACTGCAAATAGACCTTCAACGATCTTTTCATTACCTTGACCGTCTACGTTTAGCACTTGACCGTTTACGTTAGTTGGTACACCACCCATCATGTAGTGACAAGTTGGGATTACTGGAATTGGCTCTTCTGCTGGGTCTACGTGTGCGAATGTCTTCGCTAGATCACAAACGCCAGGAAGACGTAAGTTAAGTGTCTCAGCACCTAGGTGGTCAAGCTTCAGCTTGATGTGCGGACCCCAAGGACCATCACAGCCACGACCTTCACGGATCTCAGTCATCATTGAACGTGCAACAACGTCACGTGACGCTAGGTCTTTCGCGTTTGGCGCATAACGCTCCATGAAGCGCTCGCCATCTTTATTAAGAAGGTAACCACCTTCACCACGACAACCTTCCGTTACTAGTACACCCGCACCTGCGATACCTGTCGGGTGGAACTGCCACATTTCCATGTCTTGCATTGAAATGCCAGCGCGTACCGCCATACCAACGCCGTCACCCGTGTTGATGTGCGCGTTCGTTGTTGATGCGAAAATACGACCCGCACCACCAGTTGCAAGGACAACTGCTTTTGATTTGAAATAAGTGATTTCACCTGACTCGATGTCGATTGCGGTGACACCCACTACATCGCCATTGTCATTTTTTACTAGGTCTAGTGCATACCACTCAGAGAAAACGTTTGTTTTGTTTTTAACGTTTTGCTGATATAGGCAGTGTAGCAACGCGTGACCAGTACGGTCCGCTGCGGCTGCTGTACGTGCAGCTTGCTCGCCACCAAAGTTTTTCGACTGACCACCGAAAGGACGCTGATATACGCGACCGTTCTCAAAACGAGAAAAAGGTAGACCCATGTTCTCAAGTTCAGTGATAGCTTCTGGACCTGTTTTACACATGTACTCGATAGCGTCTTGGTCACCGATGTAATCAGAACCTTTAACCGTATCGTACATGTGCCATTCCCAGTTGTCCTCGTGAGAGTTACCTAGCGCAACGGTGATACCGCCTTGTGCTGATACTGTATGAGAACGAGTTGGGAAAACTTTTGAAATAAGAGCACAAGTTTTGCCTGATTCCGAGATAGCAAGTGCCGCGCGCATACCCGCACCGCCTGCACCGACTACAACTGCGTCAAATTCACGTACGTTATATTTCACTTAAACACCCCACAGAACAAACAGACCAATAGCTACGTAAGCTAAAGCCATAAGGTTTAATACAAAGCCAAGAATAGTGCGAGTTGTTGAGTTCTTAACGTAGTCAGTTAGAACCTGCCACAAACCGATGCGTGTATGTACCATGATGCATACTAGTGTGATCATCGTTGCTGCTTTGACAGCTAAGTTTGAGAACAACCCTGACCAAGCTTCATAAGTCAGTTCAGGAGTAATTAGAAGATAGCCTACGATGAATACCGCGTAAGCTAGGATAATTAACGCAGTTGTACGTAGTGACACGTAGTCTTGTACGCCATCACGCTTTAGAGTCGCTTGATTTAAGACCATATCCATACTCCAGCCAAAATTGCTACGATAACCCAAAGTGCTAGTGCAATCTTCGCGCTATTGTTGCCTGATTCTAATTCTTCCCAATGTCCCATATCCTGGATCATGTGACGGATACCACCGATGATGTGGTAAGACAATACAGTTAGGGTGCCCCACGCGATGAATTTCGCGATAAAGCCAGACATCAGTTCTTTTACAAACTCGAAGCCTTCAGGAGAAGAAAGGGATTCAGACCAAGCCCAAATCACAAAGGTCAAAGCGAAGAAGAAAGCGACACCGGTGACACGGTGAAGAATCGACGCTTTAGCCGTTGGCGGCATAGATATAGTCGTAAGATCTAGATTTACAGGTCTTTGCTTTTTCACAGTTACTTGCCCATCTTTGCCCACAAAGGAGCTCATCTACTTGTTTTTATGAAACCCACCTACATATTGCAAATGTAAGTGGCACACTCTAGATAAACCAATTAGGACACCAAAAAGTTCACTCGAGTGTAAAAATTGATGTAAAAATAGGTTTACCCACAGACGATACGGTATAAAACCGTTGACAGTATATAAGGCTATGCGCCCTTTTACAATTCTTGTTTAGATAGAGACGCTTGCGAATTAGCGAATGGTCTAATATTTAATCGTCGTAGAATATTTATTATACATTTATGCATAAATCACAGAAAAATTGACTTTTAACCTAGGTTATAAGTTAGAATGATCTGAATTTGCTTAACATTAGTATCACAACATAACAATCAGAATATTGTTATTAAATAGGAGACAAATAGATGGCAGATAAAAAAGCCACAGTCCATATTGATGGTCACGATCCGATTGAGTTACCAATTTACGAAGGTACAGCTGGACAAGACGTAGTTGACGTTCGTTCTTTGGGTGCTCACGGCCTATTTACGTATGACCCAGGATTTATGTCGACTGCCTCTTGTGACTCGTCTATCACTTACATTGACGGTGCCAAAGGTGTACTGCTTCACCGCGGTTATCCAATTGAGCAACTTGCTGAAAATTCTAACTATATTGAACTTTGCTACCTACTATTAAATGGTGAATTACCAAGCGAAGAACAACTAGCTGAGTTCTCAGATGAGATCACTCGCAACACAATGATGCACGAGAAAATTGCAGCGTTTTTCCAAGGCTTCCGTGTCGATGCACACCCTATGGCAATGCTATGTGGTGTAGTTGGAGCGTTATCTTCGTTCTACCACTCAGATTTGGATATTTCTGACGAAGATCAACGTATGCGTTGTGCAATCAAGTTAGTAGCTAAGCTACCAACAATTGCTGCAATGGCGTACAAATATAACGTTGGCCAACCGTTCGTATATCCACGTAACGACTTGAGCTACGCAGAAAACTTCCTCCACATGATGTTCTCTGTGCCAGCTGAAGACTACAACGTCAGCCCTGTACTTGCTAAAGCAATGGATCGTATTTTCATGCTTCACGCAGATCATGAGCAAAACGCGTCAACTTCAACAGTTCGTCTTGCTGGCTCTTCAGGTGCAAACCCTTACGCGTGTATCGCGGCAGGTATTGCATCACTTTGGGGTCCTGCACACGGTGGCGCAAACGAAGCATGTTTGACTATGCTTGAAGAAATCGGCTCTGTTGATCGTATTGACGAGTATGTTGCAAAAGCAAAAGACAAGAACGATCCGTTCCGTCTAATGGGCTTTGGACACCGCGTTTATAAGAACTTTGACCCACGTGCGACAGTAATGCGTCAAACGTGTCACGAGGTGCTTAAAGAGCTAAACATTCAAGATCCACTGCTTGACGTTGCAATGAAACTTGAACAGATCGCCCTAGAAGACCCTTACTTCATCGAGAAGAAACTATACCCGAATGTAGACTTCTATTCTGGTATCATTCTTAAAGCAATCGGTATTCCAACAAGCATGTTTACGGTTATCTTCGCGATGTCTCGTACTGTGGGCTGGATTTCACACTGGAACGAAATGCTTTCTCAACCAGGACACAAAATTGGTCGTCCGCGTCAGCTATACAAAGGCTACACGTCTCGCGACTACAAAACACAAAACGACAGATAATCTCGTTATTGTGTTTGAAAAGGCCGCTTAATGCGGCCTTTTTTGTTTTAATATCGCCGCGTATTCGTTAGAATCGCGCTGCTCAATTAACTCAGGTACGTTATGACTGACATCCAATCTCTGCGCAACGACTTTCCAATTTTGAACAAACAACTCGATGGGCAGCCGCTTTGCTATCTTGACTCTGCTGCAACTGCGCAAAAACCGAACAAAGTCATCGATGTCATAAAAACTTTTTATCAAAATGAGAATTCAAACGTACATAGAGGTTTACACACGCTTAGTGAAAACGCCACGGTTCGCTACGAAAGTGCCCGAGAAACAATTGCCAATTTTTTAAATGTAGAAACACGAGAAATCGTATGGACCAGCGGCGCAACTGAATCACTCAACTTGTTGGCTCATGGCCTGAGTGCACGCTTCAATTCAGACAGCGTCATTGCCATCAGTCCCTTTGAACATCACGCTAACATAGTGCCTTGGCAAGAAGCTTGTCAGCGTACCGGCGCAACTTTACTGGTGTTACCTATGTTAGACGGCGTCCTCGATGAGCAAGGCGCTATTGCGCTGTTAAAGCAGCATAAACCTGATGTGTTAGCCATGGGCCATGTTTCAAACGCACTTGGGAATATTCATCCAGTTGAGTCGCTCATTTCAGTTTGCAACGCCTTAGGTACCATCACGGTTATCGACGGCGCACAGTCTTTACTGCATTTGAGACCTGATCTGAAGGCACTGGATTGCGACTTTTATGTTTTTTCAGCTCATAAAGCGCTTGGACCAACAGGTGTCGGTGGACTTTATGGTAAATACCAGCAACTAAATGCGCTCCCCGTATACAAAACCGGCGGCGAAATGATAAAAGAAGTGAACTTCGAGCGTTCCAGCTATAGAGAGGCACCTGGCAAGTTTGAGCCCGGCACTCCCAATATTTCTGGCGTTATCGGATTTGCCGCAGCGATAGATTATGTAAACGAGATTGATCCCAGTGCACTTCAACGATACGAGCAAGCGCTCTACCACTCCCTTTTAGAGAAGCTAAGACAGATTAAAGGCATCACGGTTTATGGCGATACACAAAACAATGTTGGCGTCGTCAGTTTTAACTATAAAAACGAACACCACTACGATCTTGCCACACTACTCAATACATACGGCGTAGCAGTGAGAAGCGGACACCATTGTACTCAACCGCTAATGAAAATGCTCAAGGTTAATGGGACTGTACGTGCAAGTTTGGCTTTTTATAATAACCAAGACGATATTGAGCATTTTATTAATGCGTTAAATGCCACAATAGATTTATTAGATTAAACTTATGAATATTGAACATATCACAAAAAAATTATCCGAAAGTCACGGCTGGCAAGCCAAATACCGTGAAATTATGCTGCTAGGAAAACAACTTCCTGAGCTTCCTGATGCACTGAAAGTCGACTCAGCATTAGTGTCGGGCTGTGATAGTAAAGTGTGGCTCTATCTGGACTTAGATGAAAGTGCGCAGCAACTCGTACTTATTGCCGACTCAGATACGCGTATTGTTAAAGGCTTACTTGCAATCATCATTGCAGCGTACGCAGGTAAAACGCCTGAGCAGGCGAGTCAATTTAATGCTTATGAGCTGTTTGAGTCGCTTGGATTAATTGCTCATCTGAGCCCATCAAGAGGTAATGGTATACGTGCGATTGTTGAACAGATCCAAGTGCAGGCGGAGATATTAAAATAAAGTGATATAAGGTGCTCAAACGAGCACACTTATTTGCTGCTTTTGCTTTGTTTATCGAGGTACTTACGTATTGCTTTGGACGCCGCAAAAAAACCAAAACTCCCGGTTACCATAGTGGCAGAGCCGAACCCGGTGGCGCAGTCCATGTTTTTCCCACCTTCAGCTTGTTGCTTTGCTTTGCACACGGTGCCGTCGGTACTTGGGTAAACGAGTTGCTCTGTGGAATACACGCAATCTACGCCAAATTTACGTTTTGGATTATCGCTAAAGTTATATTGTTTTCTGAGAATATAGCGTACTTTTGCCAGCAGCGGATCATGGGTCGTCTTTGCCACATCCCCAAATTGGATCTGGCTCGGATCGGTTTGACCACCTGCACCACCTGTAGTGATCACCGGTATTTTATTGCGCTTACAATGCGCAATTAATCCTGCTTTCTCTTTAACCGCGTCGATACAGTCGATAACATAATCAAAGCCTTGAATATAATTTTTAATGTTATCTAACATCAAAAAATCATCGATCAGGGTAACTTCACAATCTGGGTTAATCGCAAGACAGCGATCTCGCATTGCCTCTATTTTTTGCATCCCGATACTTTCGCTATGAGCATGTAACTGACGGTTAATGTTGGTTACACAAATATCGTCCATATCGATAAGCGTTATTTTACCTATACCCGTTCTCACTAGCGCTTCTATAGCCCAACTGCCAACGCCACCAATACCAATGACACAAAAGTGTGCTTTACTTAATGCTTCTAACTCGGCGTTACCGTATAACCGACCAATGCCGCCAAATCTTAGTTCTCTACTCGAATCAGTCATGTTACCACTCTAATTGACTTGGATTTTGCCAACTTGCAAAGATTTCATGTGCCAATAAATGGCCAAATGCACCATCACCTTCAGGCGCCGCTTGATAGTGTTGATGGTTACCTTGCCACTCAAATTCAAGGCAAAATGCGTGAAGATACGTTCTATCTGCAGGCTCTCCACTATAGGCTAAATCGCCTAAAATTGGCGCACCGATGCTTTTTAGTGCCACCCGAATTTGGTGTGTTTTGCCGCTAAACGGTTTAACGATACAAGCGCGTAGGTTGGTCGCAACAGAGCATGAATAAAATCGAGTCACCGCAGGATTTAGCTTAGTTTTAACCAGTTTATAGGTGCCTCTACGCGACTTAGCCATATCACCTTTTATCCAGCCTTGCTTTTTCTTCGGTTTAGCACTAACTAACGCCAGGTAAAATTTGTCTATTTTCCGAGCGGAAAACAAGCTCGTCAGCTGCTTTGCAGCCTCGCTAGACTTCGCTAAAAGGATGAGTCCCGATGTGACTTTATCGAGGCGGTGAACTGGAAATAAGGGATAGCCTAGTTGATCCGTCAGTAAGGCAACAAAACCTGCACCGTCCTCACTATGGAAGCTCATACTATGTGGTTTGTATGCAACCACATAGTCTACCTCGTCCGCAATGAGCTTAAACTTTTCCATTCAGTATCTCTTGAACCCGTGCCAAATCTTCAGGAGTATCCACTCCAGCATGCACCGGCTTAGCCGCTTTAGCGACCTTAATTTTGTATCCATGATACAGCACGCGTAGCTGCTCTAGCGACTCTTGCACTTCTAGCGGTGAAACACTTAGCGATAAATAGGTTTGAATAAAGCCCGCACGATAGGCATATATGCCAACATGACGTTTAAAATGGCTCACTGGAATGCTATTTTTGTCGAGCGTTAACATACTGTCACGCTGAAACGGAATAGACGAGCGAGAGAAATACAGTGCGTTGTCTTGAATATCAGACACCACTTTTACGGCATTCGGATTTAACACCTCTTCTACATCTTCCACATCAACGCACAAAGTCGCCATCGGTGCATCAGAATGATGCAGTAGTGCTGCCACTTGTGCGATGTTATCAGGCTCTAGCAGTGGCTCATCACCTTGTACATTAACCACCAAGGTTTGTTCGTTCAGCTCCAGTTGTTCAACAACTTCGGCGAGTCGCTCAGTACCTGATTGGTGATCTTCACGCGTCATGAGCACATTATCAGTGAAGTGTTGCGCAGCCTCAAATACCGCACTGTGATCGGTAGCAATATAAACCGCTGCAGCGCCAGATTGAATAGCCTGTTCGTAAACACGCTGGATCATTGGTTTACCGCCGATATCGGCAAGTGGTTTACCAGGCAGCCGGCTTGAAGCATAACGCGCCGGAATAACGACTACGAATTCCACTGCTCAACCTCATCACTGCTCAGCTCGCGCGCTTCGTTTTCCAATAACACAGGAATATCGTCTTTAATTGGATACGCAAGCTTGGCTGCTGTGCTGATCAACTCTTTGTTTTCTTTGTCATATCTTAATTTGCCTTTACATACTGGGCAGGCAATTATTTCTAGTAATTTGGTATCAAAGGCCATGATAAATCTCTTTCTTTTTAAGTAAATTTAATACCGCTTTTTCAAGCGCTGATGTAGGTTTGGCATCTACTTTGAGGTAATACCAATTATCTTTTGCAAATGTGCGACACTTTACCGCATCTTTCTCTGTCATAAAAATAGCGCCGCTTTCAATTTGCGAGAAGTCGGACGCTTGGTATGGATGATGGTCCGCAAAATGTAGAGTTTCACCCAGAACAATCCCTCTATCTCGTAGCGTATTTTCAAATCGCGCTGGATTGCCGATAGCACAGACTGAAGCGCCAGCCATTTCTATGTTGGATGCTGGACTATCATCTGTAACACGAAAAAAACCAACCGTCTCTAACGTGTAGGAGTAACTTTCGCTTCCACCATTGTATACGGTAAGATCGACACTCTGAATACGCTTAGGTGATTCCCTAAGCGGCCCTGAAGGCATCCACAAGCCATTACCAAAGCGTCGCTCAGCATCAACAATACAGAACTCAATATCTCGTGCCAATTTATAGTGCTGTAGCCCATCGTCGCTGACGATGATGTTTACATCGCTATTACCTAATAATTTTTCAATACTGGCTTGTCTATCAGCACCAATCATCACTGGGCATTTCAATCGTTTAGCGAGTAAACAAGGTTCATCACCGCCCTCTTCCGTTGAAGTCGCTGCAGTGACCAAAAACGGGGTTGAGCTAGGTTTTGCACCGTAGCCTCGACTGATCACACCAACCTTAAAACCAAGCTTTTCAAGAAAAGGGACTAACCAAAGCACAAATGGCGTTTTGCCATTACCGCCCACACTGATGTTACCGACAATAATAACCGGAACAGGCGAGCGGTACGCGGGGCATATACCGAGTTTATAAAGCCCCTTTCTCACCGAGCTAATAAGTCCAAATAGCAGGCTTAACGGAAGCAATAATAACGTCAGTACGCCCGGCTTCTTATACCAACTTTGCTCTATTTTTGATGCCATTTATTGCTCACCAAACTGCATTTTGCAAAGTGCATGATAAACCCCTTCCTGCGCGACCAATTCAGCATGCTTGCCTTGTTCAATGATCTTGCCTTTATCTAGCACATAGATGCAGTCGCAACGCTCGATTGTCGATAACCGATGGGCAATTACTATGGTTGTTTTGTCGGCCATCAGCTCTTCTAACGCTTGTTGGATCAAACGCTCAGATTCTGTGTCTAACGCTGATGTGGCTTCATCTAAAATAAGGATAGGTGCATCTTTCACAATAGCACGCGCGATGGCGATACGTTGCCGTTGTCCGCCAGAAAGCATCACACCATTTTCACCAACAACAGTATTTAGGCCCTCAGGAAGATCTTTAACAAACTCCCAGACGTGAGCTTGTTTTACGACTTTTTCTAAGGCTTCTTGCGATAATGGCTGCTTTAACGAGTACATTATATTGTTTGCAATGGTGTCATTAAACAGCACCACTTGCTGCGACACGATGGAAAACTGCGCGCGTAAATCCGCAAGCTGGTAATCATTTATGTTCGTGCCGTCTAACTCAATACTGCCCGCTTCAATATCATAGTAACGCGGTAATAGATTAGAAATCGTTGATTTTCCTGAGCCACTTCTACCAACCAACGCAATACTCTGCCCGGCTTTGATTTCAAGGTTTAATGACTCAATTACCGGATCGTTTTTAGATGGATAAGTAAAGGTTAAGTCTTTGACTTGTAGGTTACCTTGAGCACGAGATAAAGACTGAGTGCCAGTGTCCTTTTCTTTTTCAAGATCAATCACCGCAAACACACTTTTCGCCGCAGAGATCCCGCGTTGCAGGTCACTATTCACATTGGCAAGTTGTTTTAAAGGACGCAGCATCATCATCATAGAGGTGATCAAAGTGACAAAGGTGCCCGATGAAATTTTATCTACCATAGAAGGCATTGCGACAATCGCGAGTATCACCGCCATTGCGCTCGCCGCTATAATTTGGATGATAGACACGCTCAGCGCTTTAGTCGCGTCCATTTTTACGCGTTGCTGGCGATTATGATTATTAACTTTAGCAAAGTGAGAGATGGTTTTATCTTGACCACCAAAGCCATGAATAACTTTATGACCCGCCATCATTTGCTCAGAGCTTTTCGTCACTTCTCCCATCGCATCTTGAATATTCTTGGAGATTTTCTTAAAACGCTTAGACACCACAGTAACTATCACCGCCACGATTGGTACCACAACTAAGAAAATGAGCGATAGCTGCCAACTTGCATAAAACATCGTGATAAGTAAGAAAAATACAAATGCACCTTCACGGATCAGCACTTGAAGCGCCTTAGTGACGGCTTGCTGTACCTGCTCAGTATCAAAAGTGATTTTTGATATCAATTCTCCATTAGAATGTTGATCATGAAACGACACTGGTAGATACAACATATGTTCAAATAGTTGCTGACGCAAAGCACGCACAACCTGAGACCCAACATAAGACAAGCAATACGATGCCATATAGTTAAAGATACCGCGTCCAATAACTAACGCGATGACAACAAAGGGAGCCAGTTTTAGTACATCGCGATTCCCTGCAGTAAGGCCCTCATCGATAAACGGATCCATTAGCGCAACGAACGAAGCGTCCATCGCAGCGTACCCTATCATGCCAATTACTGAAAATATGGCAGCGAGTTTAAAGTCTTTTACATAGCTAAATAATCTAGCGTAAATCTGCTTGTCGGTTGGTTGCATTGCCAGCCTCTACTTTTCTATATGGCATTATTGTAACTTTCAAATCGTTAAAACTGAATGGATTATCTGAGAAACCAGTAATTTTCCACTTCCCGAGCTCGTTCAACTGTAATTTCTTGAGCAAAAATTGAGATCTTTATATGGCCATCTAAGGCGGTATCCAATAGTGTGCTCCCTACTCTTTGGTATCTTTCAATCACTTTCTCATTGGGAATTTTCCAAGGCGAATAAAAGGCACGAGAAAATATCGCAATATCTGGGTCAACCGCTTGAATAAACTGCTCGCTCGAAGAGCTGCCACTACCATGGTGTGGAACCAGTAATATATCGGCCTTGAGTGCATCTTTTTCGAGGTTAAGTAACTTAGTTTCAGTGACTTTCTCAATATCTCCTGGTAATAAAAGCGTAAACTGCCCATCAGAGATACTAACTACACAAGAATTATTGTTGTCATTGTTCGACATTTCTTGAGGCCAGATCACTGATATGTCTAGCCCTTGAAATTGATGTGTTCCAAGCACACAGCTATCAGCAGCACTTGCTCGGTGAAAACGCTGTAACGATTTCCCGCCGTCAAAAGCTATGAGGTCGTCAACGCCACCATTATGGTCACCATCGTTATGACTAATGATGGTATCTTGTAGCGTAATTCGATTATTCAAAAGATAGGGTTTGATCACAAACTCAAACATCGAAAAATAGCCAAAATACTTGGCCCCCACATCATAGAGCAGCCCTTTGTTATTACGAGAAACTAACACAGCGGTTCCGTGACCGACGTCAAAAACATCGACTTGCCATAGCGGAGAGGCTCGAAATAGATACTGAACGAGGAAAATTAATATAGGTAATAAACCAAAATAATTTCTGAATAAAAACAGCAGCAAAGCACTTAAGTAGCTGGTTATTAGAAACATGGACGAAACGCTGGGTATATCCACCCAAGTTAGTGGAGCGCTTTGCAACAGCTCAAACAGAACCACTAACCCACTATCAACTAGATGAAGTGGAAGTTGCCAATCAATAGCGTGCAACGCAGTAACATGAAGCAGTAGTAGCGGAAATACCACAACAGAAATCAATGGGATCACTATGATATTTGCAACCAATGAAATGATGCTCGCACCGGAAAAGAAATAGAGGTTGAGTGGCAACAGACAGATAAATAACGCAAGCTGCAACTTAATTAACGCAAGCAGTTTCGCACCTAAACCTCGGCCAACTTTTGTCACTAACGTTACGATAATAGCTACCGCAAAAAAGGAATAATATAAACCAGGATTGAGTAGTGAAAACGGGTCTACCACTAAGACGATTGTCAACGCAGCCGTTAACACCTGAAGTGCTTTAAGGCGCACGGCAAAGAGGTAACATGCAACCCATACCATTGCCATGATCAAAGCTCGAGTCGCCGATACACTGTAGCCGCAGAGAATAACGTAACCAAAACACAAGAGTAACGCAAAAACCAAACACCATTGATGTAAGTTAGCTGCTTGGGAAATTATTACCGGGATACAATACAGCACGACTTTTATCAGCAAAAACGCGATGGCAAATACCATTCCGATATGAAGCCCTGAAATCGCTAGCAGATGGCTCAAACCAAGACTTCTAAATTGTGTTTTGTTTTCGAAGTCGACTTTGCTTGTATCGCCTGTTAATAAAATATAATACAGCCAAGCATAGTTGAGCCCATTGAACTTTTTATCTATGAATAAGCGGTAATTATCTCGCCACGTAGTGTCCTTCACTAGCGAATTGATTGTTTTGATGCTGCCCTTGAAATACATATGTTTTCTAAACGCGTGCAATTCAGCGTTAAAAAGTCCGATATTAACTCGGCTACGATAACGTTTAAGTTTTACCGTAAATTTAATGTGGTCACCGACACGCAACATAGGCGTTGATGAGTTACGATAGAGTTTTGCATTTACAGTACGCCAACGCGCAAACTGGTAGCCGTCAACTTGCTCTAGCTGTACCTTTAACGCTTCACCAATCACAGAATTATCAACGTCAATAACTTTACCCGAAGCAGTAACAAGCTGCGATTGCCAAATTTCTGGTATTTTTAGCTGATAAAAAACAAAGTAATGACTAAGAACAATGGAAATCCCTAAAATAAATCCTGCCAATATAGGACAAAAAAGCTTAGAATAGCGGCCCATGAAGTAGAGGAATATGCTTATTGCGGCTAATCGCCAATTGTCGAGAAGAAATACCGCACTGAAGCAACCCAGAATTATTCCAAAACATATCAGAATCCAAGTAGATGGCAGCTGCAAATGGCGAAAAAAACGATTCAACGCTTTTTACCTGATCATAATAAAATCAAACAACAGAAATCATTAAAAATCTTTGGTAAGTTACTGCATGATGCCAACCTCTGGCATTTAAACCGGCGCTCAGCACGTGGCGCATTCTCGGTGGGGCTATTTTTCGCATTCATCCCTGTTCCTTTTCAAATGGTATTGGCAGCAGCACTAGCGATTCCATTTCGCGTTAACTTGCCTTTGTCTATTGCTCTCGTGTGGATCACCAATCCACTCACGATGCCGCCGATATTTTATTGCTCATACTTAGTCGGTGTATTTGCCCTTGGCCAAGAACAACAGCCATTCCATTTTGAGGCGAGTTGGGAATGGCTTGCACAAAGCCTAACAACGATTGGGCCTGCATTTATCGTCGGCTCTTTGATCTGCGCAACACTTGCCGCTATTATCGGCTTTTTCGGTATCGATTACCTATGGCGACGTTCAGTGAATAAAGCGTGGCAAAGTCGCGGCCAAGGCTAATACCAGTATAGTTAAGATTTGTACTGGTTGAATTAAATATCGAATTGAATTTGCGAATATTTCTTTTCGAACACAAAAAAAGCCCTTCCGGGCTTTTTTATCGTCTAAATTGTACTTTAGGCTTTACGACGTCTTCTCAGCGCCACTAGTGGTAACGCGAGTAAACTAAGCCAAGACCAGCTTGCAGATTGACGCTCATATGTCTCTGCTTCAGGTGGTGTACAGTTTTCAGGCTCACCAGAAATTGGGGTAAGTAGAACAGGTAAGCTTACCGATTCATACTCAGTCTCGCCCTTACTGTCCTTCTCAATTTCACCCAATGTATTGCGTCTTTCAACCGTTTTGGTCGCAATCGCATATATCTTGTTGTCATCAGTGATCTTCACAGCTTCTGCAATGGTGTAAGGGAAAGAATCGTTCTTACAAGGAAGAAGTGAGTTTATATTCACTAGTTTTTCTGCACCAATTTCATATAAAAACGCTTCGCGACGACGGTTAGAGCCACTCTTTTCTGTAACACCTTGGCCTACAACAAAGCCATTATTGTTGATATCTGTGATTGCTGTCGCCGAACCCTCAAAGTATGCAGGCATTTCTTTGAACTCAGCGGTATTCGCATTAAAATAAAAACCTGTTGAGTCATAATCTCTTGAGCCATTCGATGAACGACCAAACATACCAACAATAATCCCATTATCATTTACATCAACCGCTTGGCTGTATTCGATATAACTCTCAACTTCTTTGATGCGCTTAATTTCATTGTTAGTAAAGTAGACGGCTTGCTGATAAGGAAGTACTTTATCATCGCTTTTCCTACGAGCATAAGAGTCACCAACAGTCAGACCGTCCACATTAGTTGCCAAAGCCAAGCTTGAATAGGCTCGATCATCATCTTCATCTGGTGTAAAACCAAGTCCAAGATCGGTTGAACTGACTAAGTTAAAATCGTTATCAAACGTCCACTTGTAGGCTCGAGTATGATATGGCGAGGTCAATCTTTGAATACACACATCGACTGGTTCATCCACACCATCACAACTGTCTTCTATATTTTCTGTTGCTCTTTGCGATAACGAAGTTGAACTTTGTCCCACAACAATATAGCCGCCATCAGCGGTTTGTTTAATATCAGTGGCAAGAGAAAGGCCGCCATATTCTGTAAAGGCAGGCTCTAACCTAATTTTCTCTCCAGCAGGTGTAACTAAAATACCTTTATTTCGCCAATCACGTACAAAATAAGTTTCTTCTTCTGTTTCACCCTCAGGAGTAAAAGTTATCTTTTTAAAAGGTGCAGAGCCCCATCCTACTATTGTCCCGTCTTCTGCGATGCTTGTAAGATAGTTAGTGACTGAGCGAGTGAGTCCTTCGTAATCAGGAGATTGTTCATCAAATACCACAAACTCTTCTGCAGTATTGTTGTTATATGTCAAAGAAATTGCTCTTTCAATTCTTTGATACTCTTGGCTAGCTACTCTACTTGAATTCATAACATAGGACAGCATAAATGCATGAGCTTGAGCATTCGTATTAGCTGCATTATTGTTTTGAATATCTTCTAGTGTGAAGGTGATTTCTTCTTCGATCAGCTCGTACTGCTTTTTTGTACTGTCGTAATAATTTTTGAGTGTTGAATCATCGAAGTCGATATACGACACATCAATCTTTACACCAAATAAATTGGAAGCGTGACCAATCACGTCTCCAGCTTCATTGGCATCCGACACGTAGCTATATTTGCTATTATCATGTCTTGGTAATTCAGTTAACTGATAGGTGGCAGCGGCCGCCTGTTGTGAAAGGGCTACGGCGACACTCGCGGCTAAAAGTTTAAATTTCATTTTAATCCTTACTGCTGATTCTGTAATGCTTCTAGTTCTTCCCAGCGTTCAAACGCGGCTTCCAGCTTCGACTCTAGCTCAGTCAAATGGTTCAATGCCTTGTGGGTCGTTTCTTGATCTTGTTTAAAGAAGTCTGGATCGCTGACCAGTGCTTGTTGTTTGTTCACTGCCTCTTCAAGTTCCTCTACTTTACTGGGCAACGACTCTAATTCAAGTTTTAATTTGTAACTCAGTTTATTTGAACGAGCAGGCGCAGCTGCCTTTTTAGTCTCGGCTTGTTGCTGTTTTTCTTGATGAACCTTTTGTGCTTCTTTCTTTTGCTGCTCTCGTCTTTGCTGATACAGCTCAAAGTCACTATAACCGCCAACAATTTCTGTCACCAGGCCTTCGCCCTCGAACGCCCAAACACTGCCACAAGTATTATCGATAAACTCTCGGTCGTGGCTGACGACCAGCACCGTGCCTTGGTATTGGTTTAAGATTTCTTCAAGTAACTCGAGCGTCTCAATATCCAAGTCATTGGTCGGCTCGTCCAGCACAATAATATTTGAAGGCTTAAGGAAGAGTTTAGCAAGTAATAAGCGGTTTTTTTCACCGCCCGATAATGCCTTTACAGGGGTTCGTGCTCTCGCAGGTGGAAATAAAAAGTCTTGCAGATAGCCAAGCACATGACGCGAGCGTCCGCCCATCATCACTTCTTGCTTACCTTCTGCGACATTATCCTGCACAGTTGCTTCTTCATCCAATTTTTCACGGTATTGGTCGAAGTACGCAACTTCTAGGTTTACGCCTTGTTTTACGCTGCCTGCATCAGGTTTAATATCACCAAAAAGCATTTTTAACAGCGTGGTTTTACCCGCTCCGTTAGGACCGACCAAGCCAATACGGTCACCACGCATCACCAGCGTTGAAAAGTCCTTCACAATGCATTTTTCTTGGAATGCTTTGTCTAAATGTTTCGCTTCAAAGACCAGCTTACCGGAACGATCCGCGGTCTCGATGTTAAAGTCTGTCTTACCTTGCTGCTCGATGCGTTGCTTACGCTCAACACGGAGCGCTTTTAGTGCTCGCACACGCCCTTCGTTACGGGTTCGACGAGCCTTGATCCCTTGTCTTATCCAGGTTTCTTCTTCGGCAAGCTTTTTATCAAACAAGGCATTCTGTTGCTCTTCCACTTTTAAATCATGGGCTTTTTGTTCTAGATATTGCGCATAATCTCCAGGGTATGAAACCAACTTGCCACGGTCTAAATCTAAAATTCGAGTCGCCATTGCGCGAATAAAGGCACGGTCGTGAGAGATAAACACGATCCCCCCTTTAAACTCTTTCAGGAATTGCTCAAGCCAGATAACACTTTGCATATCAAGGTGGTTAGTCGGCTCGTCGAGTAGCAGCAAGTCTGGATCGCTCACCAACGCTTTGGCCAGCGCGACTTTGCGTAGCCAGCCACCTGAGAGTTCTTCTAGGCGCATATTCGCATCTAATTGCAACTGGCTAAGCACTTGCTTGATCCGTGACTCAAAACGCCACGCATCTTCGCTTTCCAATCGCTGAGTCAGGCGCTCAAGCGAGGTCATCAGTTTATCTGACTGGCTGGTTTGTAGTTTTTCACTGACTTCATGAAATTCAATGAGCAGCTCAGCAACATCAGGTAAACCGTTCGCAACATAATCAAAGACCGACCCATTTGCGCCCTTTGGTGGGTCTTGTTCTAGCCTTGAAACTTTTAATCCACCAACACGGTTGATTTCACCATCATCAAGTTGAACTTGATCATCAAGTACTTTCAGTAACGTTGATTTACCGGCACCATTTCGGCCCACAATACAAACGCGCTCGCCTGATTCAATAACGGCATCAGCTTGATCAAGTATAGGGTGTGAGCCAAAAGCCAGTTGGGCTTTAGCAATTCGAATGAGATCCATATTATTCTATAAATTCTTGTAGTTGTTGTTGAGTAAAAGGCCAGCCAAGTTCCTGACCTGTCTCGCCTTTTTTAATCACAGGGATTCTATATTGATATTCCGTCATCGTCTCTTCGCTATCGACGATATCGACTAGTTCAATTTCGGCTTCAGGCAAAAATTGAATTAACATCGCCAACGCTTCTTCACAAAGATGACAACCATCGGTGTGGAATAAGGTACATTTAATCATGACGGATCAACCAGCTGTTGTGAATTTGCTTGTTACGTTTAAAATCCAAAGACAAGGTTTGCGATGAGTATTCCTCAGCAGTTAGGCCAAGTGCCGCAAGTCCCATTTCATCGATTTTAAATCCGCGTTTGTTGTTAGAAAACAGCAATACACCATTCGGTGCTAATATCTTCTTTACCCAACCAAATAGTTTTAAATGATCTCTTTGTACGTCAAATGCGTCAGACATACGTTTAGAGTTAGAGAATGTTGGTGGGTCTAAGAATATCAAATCATATTGACCAACTGCTCTTTCAAGCCATTTTAAGCAATCCGCTTGCTCAAATCTGAAACGTGGATTCTTCAAACCATTTAGCTCAAAGTTTTCTTCAGCCCATTTTAGATAGGTCTTTGACATATCTACCGTGGTAACAGATTTAGCACCGCCAACTGCGGCGTGCACAGAAGCACTACCTGTGTATGCAAATAGATTCAACACCCGCTTATCTTTCGAATGTTGCTGAATAAACTTGCGGGCTAAGCGGTGGTCAAGGAATAGACCTGTATCAAGATAATCAAATAGGTTAACCTTAAACTTAGCACCGTACTCTTCCACTACCTCAGTGCGGTTTTGCTTGTCTAGGGCCTTGTATTGCTCTTGACCTTTTTGGCGCTTTCTTACTTTTACCGCGATGTTTAGCGGGTCGATATTAAGCTGCTCGGCGGTCAGTGTGATCACGTCTTGCAAACGTTTTTGCGCAACGCTATCGTCAATTTCTTTTGGCGCTTTGTATTCAAAGATGACTGCGTTATCGTTATATACATCAACCGCAACATTGTACTCAGGGATATCTGCGTCATAAACACGATACGCGTTAATGTCTTCTTTTTTCAGCCGAGATTTTAAGCCTTGTAGGTTTTTCTTCAAGCGGTTGCCAAACGCAGTCGAGCCTTCAAAATTAAGCCCACTGCTCTGTTTATTTTGCTGTACCTGCATTTCATTCATTTCATACAGGTTAAGTAGCACGTCGAGCGGACCATTTTTGAATTTATAAGACTTTTTACGCGCTAGTTTTAGCACTTTTAATAGGCTTTCTTCACTCGCAAGTAACGCCAAATTCCAGTCTTTGTAGTGCTTTTTAAAGGCGATACCCATATTGCGATATAGCGTAATAATTTCAGCCATACCACCTAGACGTTCACCATAAGGCAAGTTACTCAGCACAGTGCCAGGACGTTTAGCAGCAAGGCTAAGCTGATTGGCATCTTCAAACTTAAACTTAATATGTGACTCAACGCCTGCGCGCTTAGCATTACGCTCAGCAATTGACAGCACACGTTCATCGATATCACTACCGATCAGCCATAAGCTCTTTTGCTCTGGTTGTACATTTAATTGTGCTTTAAGCTCGGTGAACTTACTTTCACGAAAACTCGGCAGGCGTTTAAAGGCAAAATCTTTATTAAGGTTAGTCGGTAAGCCAAGCGCCATAGATGCCGCTTCAATTAATAACGTGCCAGAACCACAGCAGGGGTCAAAAAGCGGCTTATTAGTATCTTCAAGCCAGCCGCTACGTTTAACCAGCGCTGCCGCTAAATGTTCACGAATTGGCGCTTTACCTTGTTTGTCACGATAGCCTCTATCAGATAAGCGAGGTCCCGAGAAATCGATATATAGCGCACAGCCTTGCTTAGATAATTTCGCTATGATGCGAATATCCGGTGTCTGTTTGTCAACATCTGGACGTTGTTCAAACAGGTCATTGAAGTAGTCAACGATCCCATCCTTAACCACCAGGCCAGAGAATTGCGTATTTTTAAGCGCATTATTCGTACCATTAAACTCTACTGCAAAGGTCTGCTTTGGGCTAAACCAATCTTGCCATGCCTGAAAACGAACAAACTTGTAGAGAGAATCTTTGTCATTCACTTCTGGTTTGTCATCGATAAGCAACATCACGCGCGTTGCAAATCGTGTCATCATACAGAACTTTTGTACGTCTAGATTAGCGCCTGTGAACTTAACTGAACCAACGGTTTGCTTGTTTATTTCAAAACCAAACTCGGTTAATTCTTCAACCAGTAACTGCTCTACACCAATAGATGTCAATGCGATAAATTGCAATTTGAATACCCTTAAATTTCAACTGGGCGCAGTATAACACACAAGTTATCGTTAGTTATTAGTTGAGCTTGGTTGTATGAGGATAAATTACGATAAAAATTTTAGAAAATGTAGAATATCGGACTTACTTTTTATACTTGAACAGTAAGAGAATTGTATAAGCATATTGAATAAACCGTACGAACTTGCACGACCATTAAAGCTACAATACATCGCAAGATACATATTGATACCACGAGCACTCAGTTCGACATTCCACGATACTCGTTACCTGTTCCTTATGCACCCTACTGAATTTGCAAAAGTTAATTAGTGCCTATTTAACCCAAACCGCAATCTTATGCCTTCAACAAAACTTAGAATAGGCACTCAAAAATATAATGATAAACCTCGTTCATAGAGCGAAGTTTATCATCAATATGAACCATATTTAGAAAGGTTCTTTCACAAAAACTAATGAGGCAGATTAATACCTACCATTAGTTTCACCCCAATATGCAACTTCCCATTGCTGATCAGGGTAGCCATCGCAGTGATACAACATCATACTAATGCCTGACTTACCTGAATAACCCCTAACATCTAAACACATACCATTCTGTTTATTCACAATTTCGCCTGTTGAAGTGAACCTCCACAGTTGATCTGGTTTACTTTCGCAGTCCCAAAACATTACATTGTCTTTCGACTTTCCGCTGTATCCAGCAGCATCTAGGCACAAATGAGGATCTTTCTTTCTTCCAGAGGTGTTTTCTGGTGGATTAGTAGGTCTAATCTCAACCCATGGGTCACTAAATTCTTCCCCTATAATATCAGCAAGTATTGATACATTATAGGTAGTATATCCAAGATTATATGGACCTCTATCCCAAGGATCTCTAGAACGAGGATCATTAGGGTACGGATATTCAGGAACGACTCCTAGTGGATATATAGGTTTTCCGTTTTTATATAATGCGAAAAACTGGTCTGCACCTTGGTCACATGTATGAGTTTGCACGTTCTGGCCTTTAGAAGGCCTGTATTCATTGCCTTTACCGTCTATACATATTTCCTCGCCTTCCTCGAACAAGCGTTGATAGTTTAGAAATCTAAGCCCGTAATTATAAGCTTTCAACTCGTCGTCTGTTGCTGCGCTAGAACTTGTAGAGTAAGGTAATGCTGATGTCGCTATCAAAATCATAGCCGCTTTGGTATGTAAGTTTCTCAAAATTTTATCTCCTTATTCCTGAGAAGCGTCAGATAATAAAGCACCCATAACAGAAACACAAGAGAAAATACAAACAATTAGCCTTCTAGAAGGGCTATTTTAATCTAGGCTATAAGCAAAACTCTATACCCATCCCTATTTACTCACAGAAATGAGCTTTTATGCGCTTTGATGAACTCGGTGTGTTAACACAAGAGGCGCTAACCGATCGTTTAGTACTTTTATCGCCTGAAATTGTTCAAGCTCTATTCCCTCATCAAGAATAAATTGCTCGTTCAAGCTTAAACAAAGGCTTGATTGACCATCATGCTCGATAATTAGAAACTCGCCGCGGCTTAACTTGGAATTTAAACACACAACTGCCTCACTCACAGGTTCACCACCAAAATATGGCTTAAAAAACCAGCTTTTTGCTTGCATCGGTTGTAAGTGAAATTTTGCTGCAGTTGCATTTAAAGCGATTTGGCAGCATCTAGGCTCGTTCCAAACACCAAAACCGCATAGGTAGGAAAATACACTCTGATAAAATTCAGCCTCGCTGAGACTAAAATTGGGATTAACGGTTGAGTCTTCAGTAAGGTGGCGCAAACGAAAAGGCGTGCAAAGCTGAAGCTCGTCACCCAAATCAATTAACAACCTGTTCCTTTCTGTGCAGCGGATCCATTGCCACTCTTTTGAAGCTTGCAAAACTTCTCTCCCACCAACCAATTAGCTCAACTAGTAAGTGGGAGTATAACGCGAAAAACGCAATGATGAAATTTTTTATAATAACGTTTTGTTTTGGATCATTTGGTTATATGACCGATCCTTATAAGGACGAAACGATCTTTTTAACAAGCGCTGGCCCTTCATAAATAAAGCCTGTGTAGACTTGCACTAAATCTGCACCAGCTGAAAATTTCTCTTTTGCAGATTCCGCACTGTCAATACCACCTACACCGATAATTGGTAGCTTACCGTCGGTAATACGCTTCAATTCGCTGACAACATGCGTCGATTTTTCACGAACAGGTCTTCCAGACAAACCGCCTGCTTCATTACCGTGCTCTAGGTTTTCTACCGCATCACGGGCTAATGTTGTATTAGTTGCAATAACACCATCAATACGATTATTAACTAACGATTCTGCGATCTGGGTTAACTGAACGCCATCGACATCTGGTGCGATCTTTACCAACATAGGCACTGACTTGTTATGCTTGGCGATCAGATCCATCTGTTCATTTTTCAGGCTTTGCAATAGATCATCTAGCGCCTCGCCATATTGTAGATCTCTCAGACCCGGTGTATTTGGTGAAGAGATATTCACGGTGATATATGAGGCATGCTCAAATACTTTTCTCATACAGTGAATGTAGTCATCTTTACCTTGTTCATTCGGTGTATCTTTATTTTTGCCAATGTTGATCCCAAGGATCCCATCGTATTTTGCTGCTTTTACATTGTTGACTAGGTAATCGACGCCCTTGTTATTGAACCCCATGCGATTAATAATCGCATTTGCCTCAGGTAGACGAAAGATCCGAGGCTTATCGTTGCCCGCTTGTGGTCTCGGCGTGACAGTTCCCACTTCAATGAAACCAAAACCCATTTGCGCAAATGCTTCGATACACTCAGCATTTTTATCAAGACCGGCGGCCAACCCGACTGGATTTTTAAACTCTAACCCTAGAAAATTAACAGGTTTGTCTTGAACTGATTGAGACCATGCAAGGCTCATTGGCGTATTCGCAAAGCGGCGCAGGTTGTTTAGGGCAAAATCGTGTGCCCACTCCGCATCTTTATTAAACATAAAACGACGCGCAAGATCGTAAAACATGGTAGCTCCTCAGTATTGATAACGTAATCGACTTAGCTAAAATTACCCAAGCGTAACTTTAGCTAAATGGATTATGCCAATGGCATTAGACAAAAAAATACCCCAGTCAAAGCTGGGGTATTGTAGCGATTTCTAGATTATTTGGAAGTATCGCAGTTATGGCTTAGTAACATTAGCTCACGAAGTGCAACTGAGAACTTAGCAAAGTCATGACTTTGCGACGTCTTAAACTCAGTTAGCATTTGCTGCCAACGGTGTAGTAAGCCTGCTTGCTTATCCATCCACTGTTCAATCTGTTCATTGATATCACTGTCATCACCAGCAAAGCTGTTTAACACAACCTCTGACAACGAACGCTGTTGCCAATCCAGCTCTTCACGATATGAAGCACGAGCAAGCGCCTGCCAATGGTTTGCAACAGGTTGAGCCGTGATTTGGTCAAGGAACCAATGTAGGCCCATGTTTGCACCAAGCGTGAAGTAGGTATTAGACACAACACCGATCTTACGACCTGAGCTATGTGCAACTTCCGCTAAGTCCATGACAGAGAACAAGCTTGAAAGTGACACGATACGCAGTGCAATCTCAGCTGGCACACCTTGAGATTCAAGGTCACGTGCTTTATCAACGATCTGCTCGCTTTCATTTGCAACCATGTAGTTGTGTAGATTTGCACTTAAGTCTTTAAATGTAGGTGCAAAGAACGCGATGGTTTGCTCGATAGTTTGAGACTTGTCACGGTGACGCAAGAACCAACGCGTTGCACGGCGAACCGTACGACGTAATTGATATAGCATTTCCGTTTGAACTGCCGCTGGGATCTTATTATCTAGCGCAGAAATCGCTGACCACGTTTCCTTCATTTCAAAGATTGCACTTGCAATTGAGTAGCAAATCGCAATTTCTGCATCCGTTGCACCTGTCTCTTCGTGCATACGAACCATGAAGTTTAGACCCATATCGTTAACGATATTGTTTGCAAGTTTCGTTGCAATGATCTCTTTACGTAGCGGGTGATTATCCATCGCAGCATTGAAGCGCTCGCGCAGCGGTGCTGGGAACGAGTTCACTAGCAACTGACGGTAGTATGGATTTTCTGAGATCTCATCAACAACTAATGTCTCTTTTAATACCATCTTAGAGTAAGAAACCAATACAGATAGCTCAGGACGCGTTAGGTCTTTACCTGCCGCCGCACGCTCTGCTAGCTCTTCATCAGTTGGTAAGAATTCGATTGCACGATTTAGCTTGCCGTCTTTTTCAAGTGCATGGATAAAGCGTACTTTCTCTTTCAGCGTCGCTGGACCTTTAGACTTAGTAACCGACAACGTGTGCGTTTGACGGTAACAATCTTTCAGTACCAATTCTGATACTTCATCAGTCATTGAATACAGTAATTCGTTACGCTGCTTATTCGTCAATTCACCTTCAGCAACTAGGCCGTTAAGTAGGATCTTGATATTAACTTCATTATCCGAACAGGCAACACCACCTACGTTGTCGATAAAGTCAGTGTTGATACGACCGCCGTTTGAAGCAAACTCGATACGACCCAGCTGAGTAGCACCTAAGTTACCACCTTCACCAAAGATCTTCGCACCAAGCTCACCACCGTTGATACGTAGCGCGTCGTTTGCACGGTCGCCTACTTCAGCGTCAGTTTCAGATTTAGACTTGATGTAAGTACCGATACCACCATTCCACAGCAAATCAACTGGCATCTTCAACAATGCTTTGATCAACTCGTTGGGTGTCATGCTCGATTTCTTAGTGCCTATCATCTTCTTCATTTCAGCGCTTAGCGTAATTGCTTTCGCTGCACGAGAGAAAATACCACCGCCCTCAGAAATTAGATCCTTATTATAATCTTCCCAGTTTGAACGTGGCAGATTAAATAGACGCTCACGCTCTACATACGAGCTTGCCGCATCTGGGTTTGGATCGATAAAGATGTGCATGTGGTTGAATGCCGCTTGTAAACGAATGTGCTTAGATAGCAGCATTCCGTTACCAAATACGTCACCACCCATGTCACCTATACCAACCGCTGTGAAATCAGTTGTTTGACAGTCAACGTCCATTTCACGGAAGTGACGCTTAACCGATTCCCAACCGCCTTTAGCAGTAATACCCATCTTCTTGTGGTCGTAACCAACTGAACCACCTGACGCGAAAGCGTCACCAAGCCAGAAGTTATAAGACTCAGCGATACCATTTGCGATATCAGAGAAAGTCGCAGTCCCTTTGTCCGCTGCAACAACTAGGTATGGGTCGTCTTCGTCGTGACGTACAACATCCACTGGTGGCACAATGTCACCATGTACGATGTTATCTGTGATGTCTAGTAGACCACGGATGAAGATCTTGTAACACTCTTGGCCTTCTTTGAAGAACGCTTCACGTTCAGTTGGAAGTTGTTTACAAACAAAGCCGCCTTTAGAACCTACAGGTACGATAACCGTATTCTTAACCTGCTGTGCTTTAACCAGGCCAAGTACTTCTGTACGGAAATCTTCACGACGGTCTGACCAACGTAGACCACCACGAGCTACTTTACCACCACGTAAGTGAACACCTTCTACGCGTGGAGAGTAAACGAAGATTTCAAACGCTGGTAATGGCAATGGCATATCTGGCACTGCGCTTGGCTGGATCTTGAATGACGTGTACGACTTATTCGTGCCATCAGCTTCTTTTTGATAGAAGTTAGTACGCAGCGTTGCATTGATCATATCAACGTACAAACGAATGATACGGTCATCATCTAAGTTCGCTACATTTTCAAGCTCTAAGTAGATAGCATCAACAACCTTCTGAAGCGCCTTTTCAGTAGCAACTTTCTTCGGTGCAAACTTCTTCACGAATAGATCAACGATCATCGCTGCAATGTGCGGGTAGCGGTCAAATGTATTCTCAATGTAAGACTGCGAGAACGTCACACCAATTTGGCGCATGTATTTAGCATATGCGCGCAGGATAGATGCTTCACGACCAGTTAGACCACCTAATAACACTAAACGGTTGAAACCATCGTTTTCTAGACGGTTATTCCACACATTGGTCAATGCCGCACGGAAACGTGCTGATACTTTGTCAAAATCAGTGATCCCTTTGCTGTCGATAAGCATAGAGAAATCCATGATCCAGTTTACTTGACCATCAGTCGTCTTCACCGCGTATGGTGTTTCACCAATAACACGTAGGCCAAAGTTCTCAAGCATTGGCATCACGTCTGATAAGTGAATAGGCTCTGCTTTATGGAACAAGCTCAAACGAACAAGCTGTGACGTTGCTTCTTCTTGAGGTCTGTAGAATAGCATCTCAAGTTTGTTGTCGTCGTTTAGTTGCTCTAGCTTTTCGATGTCTACGACTGCTGCGCTTGGCAATACTTGGTCTTTATAAGCAGACTGGAAGGCATTCGTGTATTTACGGTTTAACTCGTTACCACGAGACTCACCCGTTCTTTCAAGAAGTGCAGATTGTAACTTGTCTTCCCAAGTACGAGCGGCTTCTACCAAGTTATTTTCGATTTCTTTCACGTTGTAATCTATGTTGTTGTCATCAACACGCACGATATAATGCGTACGCGCAAGTGTTGATTCAGAGAAAAAGGTGGTGAACTCTACTTTGTCGCTAGACTTAAATGCACGGCCTAGCAGCTGTTGAGTTTCACGGCGTAACGCTGTGTTGTATCGCTCTCTTGGCACATAAACCATACAAGAGAAGAAACGACCATACACATCCTTACGCACAAATAGGCGACACATGTCACGTTCTTGAGTTTGTAGAACGCCCATTGCCACTTCAAGTAGCTCGCTTTCGCGTGCCTGTACTAACTCATCACGAGGGTAGGTTTCAAGAATATTGAGTACCGCCTTGTATGCATGTGTGCCTTTAGCAAAGTCACATTGCTCCATGATACGGTTAATTTTACTCTTAAGTACCGGAACATCTACCGCACTGTTGTTGTAGAAGCTAGACGAGAACAAACCAATGAAACGGTCTTCACCAATCACGTTACCTTCATCATCAAAACGCTTGATACCAACATAGTCGATATACGCTGGTCTATGAACGCGTGAAAGTGAGTTTGTCTTGGTTAAGATCAACAAGTTGTTACTGCGTGCTTCTTTGCGCGCAACTTCAGGCAGTTCAGACAATAAACGGCTGTGATCGTCACCTGAGTTTTTCATTAGTCCGAGACTTGTGCCTTCAACTGGCTTCAGTTCATAGTCACCTTGAACTGGTGTCAAATCATATTGGCGGTAGCCCATAAAGGTAAAGTTGTCGCTAACCAGCCAGTCTAAAAACTCGACGGCTTCAGCAACTTCTTCTTTTGAACAACTATAATGACGGGTCGGCAGCTCTTTACTTACGCTCACCAATTTATCGCGAATTGGTAGCCAATCAGCAACCGCAACAGAAACATCATTTAAGACAGATTCAAGCTCAGCTGTAAAATCAGCGATCACCGAATCATCTGTTTGCCTGTCGATTTCGATAAAGAATACGGTCTTAGTAGACGTAGATTCTTGTTCTGCTTTTAAGTTAGAAACTGCGGTGATTGCACCTGCATCATTTCTTTGTAACTTAAGTGGAGAATGAAGTAATAGGTGAGAGACTATGTTTTTGCGATTCATCGCCATGCGCACTGAATCAACCAAAAACGGCATATCTTTAGCGATTATCTCGACAATCGTATGCGATGATTGCCATCCATCCTTTGCAACCTCAGGATTAAAAACGCGAATGACGGCATCGTCAGACTTGTTTTTATCAAGGGCATTCCAAAGGCTCAATGCTGCGCCGTATAAGTCACTGTCGTTACGATGTGCCAAATCCTCTTTAGACATATTGCTGTACAAGGTTTTGGCAAACGTTTCGACAAGTGACACTTTGTCAGCATGGACTTTTTTATGGATAAGCTTGCAGACGTTATCTAGGATAACAGAAGCTGTGCCTTCATTTTGTGTCATTATGTGTTCCTTAATCTATACCACCTTTGAACGGTAGATTATTTGTACAGCCATTTATTAGCGTGGAGTCAGGTAAATTCTAACCTTTCTGACGCTAATAAACAGCCTTTTTGACGAAAACATTTCAAGCTTTTCAGCTGTTTGCTCATCTATTCACAAAAAATAGATATAAATCGCCAATACCAAATAAAAAGGAGCACAATTATTCACATTATTTTTTCTGGTCAGACCAGACAAGCGTTCCAATTGCCGGTAAAAGCAGCACAGCACCCAGCATATTTACCAAGAACATGAAGGTTAAAAGGATACCCATATCAACCTGGAACTTAAGCGCAGAGAAAATCCATGTGCTTACCCCAATCGCCAATGTGATACCAGTAAACAGTACCGCACTGCCTCGTTCAGCAAGCGCATTTCGGTAGGCAACCGACAATGGCATACCTTGCTTAAGCTGTCCCATCATAGAGGATAGAATATAAATGCCGTAATCGACACCTATTCCCACACCCAAAGCAATTACCGGTAGCGTGGATACCGTTAAACCGATTTCAAGCTGCACCATAAGCGCCTGCGCCAGCGTTGATACCACATATAAAGGTAGTACCACTGCGATAGTCGCTCGCACGCTCCTAAAGCTCGCTAGGCACAACAGGATCACCGCGCCGTACACGTAGATCATCATAGGAACCTGCGCCTCGGAAACGGATTCATTTGTTGCCGCCATCACACCGATTGGACCTGATGCTAATTTAAAGGCAACGTCATCAGTTCCCTCTTCTTCTGAGAACGCTTTGATTTTTGCAATCACATGGTCGATAGATTCGGCCTTATGATCTGCCATAAAGATGATAATAGGCATCACCGAACAATCACCGTTAAGTAGCCCAGAGCTGGTCTCCACTCGAGAGGTAGCTTGAACTAGAGAAGCGGTATTTCTTGGTAACGTCTGCCACTTTAAGTTACCTTCGTTGTACCCAGCATTAACCGCTTGTGCAACGGAGCTTAAAGAAACAGCCGATTGTACACTCGGTAAGTTTTCTACTCGCCATTGGAAGCGACTAATACGCTCCATTGTATCGTGCTCAGTACAAGCCGCAGGTGTCGCTTCTACAATTACCTTTAAGATATCAGAAGAAATGGCATAACGGTCTGAGATAAGGAAAGTGTCTTGGTTGTATCTGGCATCTTCATGTAGCGCCGGTGCACCAGCATGTAAATCACCAATACGCATTTTTTCAGATTGCCAGTAGCCAAATGCGAATAGTACTGCACTGATAAGTAAAATCACTCTGGCCACTTTTTTGTCTGTGGTTTTCACCAAGGCCTCTCGCATTGCCTCAAACATACCATGGCTGGCGTTTTTACCATCACCAAGTCGCTTAATATTTGCAGACTCAAAGAACGATGCCATCACAGGAAGCAGTACCAAGTTGGTAAAGATAATAACCGCAACCCCTAAACTGGCAGTAATAGCAAGTTCACGAATAATGCCGATGTCGATTGCCAGTAAGGTTAAGAAACCAACGGTGTCCGAAAGTAGAGCAATGCCGCCTGGGATAAGTAATGCTTTAAAGCTCGCTTCAGCTGCCACTTTGCAGCTTACCCCTTCCGCTACTTTTTTACCTATCGCGTTGATCATTTGCACACCGTGACTCACACCAATAGCGAACACTAAGAAAGGCACCAAAATAGACATAGGGTCAACACCAAAACCCAAAGTACTGAGTAAGCCCATCTGCCAAATCACAGCAATAAATGAACAAACAATCGGAAGCAGCGTAAGCTTAAAGCTCTTACAGAACATCCAGACCATAATAAAGGTAAAAGCAATTGCTAACGCAAAGAAAAGCACTACACCTTTCGCACCATCAGCAATGTCACCGGCCATTTTCGCAAAGCCAATAATATGTATGCTCACGTTATCAGTGCTCAGTGGCGCTCGGATCTCAGATTCTAGTTTTTGCGCAAAGGCTAAGGTATCAAGCTTTTCTTGAGTTTGCGGATCGGTTTCCATTAGCTGAGCGGTTACCATGGCACAAGAATAATCGCTTGCAACCATACGACCCACAACTTTTGCTTTCTCAATATTCTGCTTTACAACCGCTAGACCTTGTTCGGTAGGTTGAAAATTAGCGGGAATAATGGGTCCACCGGCAAAGCCGTCCTCTACCACCTCAACGAACCTCGCACTGGGTGCAAAAATTGAATTCACCAGTGGACGATTAACACCAGGGATAAAATAAAGCTGATCATGCACAGCCTTTAGCTGAGTGAAAAATGGCTCATTAAAGATGTCACCACCTTTATCACAAACAGAAATAAGAATACTATTTGCACCACCAAACTGTTTTTCGTGCTTCAAGTACACTTTCATGTATTCATGATTTAATGGAATATTTTTGTTAAATGACGCGTCGAGCTGAATTTGTGTAGCTTTGAAGCCCAAAAATATCGTCGTCAGTACGAAAAAAGACGCGACGGTAATACGGTGCCTAAAGATGGCGTATACCAATTGATTTAAAAACGCTTGCATTAGTTTTTCACCTCTACCTCAGCAATCCCCTGCTCCGTCGCTAGAATTAGCTGATTCTTTTTAACCACGCCTGCTAAAATAGAGTGGCCGTTTTTTAGTTGTTTTGAGGTTAGCTTACCTGCTTTCAACGTGAATATTACACCGCTGTTAGCAAACATATAGGTCACATTATCTTTGTGAGCAATACTATTTATTGTCGCCGTTTTTTGAGTATCAAGTTGCACGACTTGCTGTGCATTGCCAATAAATGCGTTGCCCCTAAGGCCTGCAACAATAAGTTGGTTATCTGAGGTTTGATCAACAGCAAAAAATGAACCGCGATAAAAAGGCTCAAATTTTTGCCATGTTTTTCCTAAGTCATCACTTTGTGCCACAAGTCCCATTTCACCGGCAAGGTACATCATGCCTTCGGCGATTAACAGGCGATTAAAGTGAGGGAGAATAAACGCCGTTTCTTGTTCGTATGCCGCGGGGTCTTGCTCTTTTAAATCGGCTAAGTAGTCGACATCATCGGGGTGAACAAATTCACTGATAAAACGTTTTGTCCAAGACTCACCACCATCAGTGGTTTCAAAAAACATGCCATAAGCACCCACAGCAAAGCCGTGTTGTTGGTCAATAAACTCAATATCAAGACAAGGCTTTTCCAATGTTGGTAGATATTGTTTTAGCGCCCATGTTTTACCACCGTCTGTGGTTTTGATTATGCTGGCGTCGTGGCCACAAGCCCAACCAATATCTTTACCTTTGAAAGTCACAGAGGTTAACAGTGATTGAATTGGCACCTCTGCCTGCGTCCAGTTTTGCCCTTCTTGTTTAATAATTATTGTGCCGTGTTTACCTACCGCAATTAACGCATCACCGTTATCTGTAATATCTGTGAAAAGCGTTTGCTCTGGGTGAGCGACCATCAGGGCTGATTTTGCTGAGATCTGATCACTACTTTCAGCTACTGCTACATGCGCCATAGTTAAAATCGAGGCTGCTACTAACTTCTTCATCATGAGAAAACACTCGAGTTGTGAGAGGAAAGGAGGAAGAAGGCTGAAGCGAGGTTGCTTCAGCCTGATAATATTTGATTAACGGCGACCCTCACGGCGCAAAGCACCCTGAGTAAACTCGTTATCGTTGAAAGACTGACTGAAGTCGTACATGTCTTCTTCGTTATCTAACCCAATCGCAAGGTAGCGACGAGAGTTTAGATCATGATAGACATCCAACGTACTCCAATGTGTCGGCACTTCGTAGTGATTAAGACCATGTGCCATCGCAACGCGATACATCTGGTCACGGTTATCATAGATATCCGTTACGTGGATTTGCCAGCTATCTTCATCAATATAGAACACACGCTTTTTGTAAATATGGCGAGTACCTTCTTTCAGGTTAGCTTCAACTACCCATACGCGGTGCTTTTCATATCGTACATGTTCTGGGTTAATATGACCGGCCATCAAAATATCATCATACTTCAGCTTGTCGCTATGTAGTTTGTAACTGTTGTAAGGGATATACATCTCTTTTTTGCCAACAAGTTTCCAATCATAACGGTTTGGAGAGCCGTTAAACATATCAAAGTCATCTGTTGTACGTAAGCTATCTGACGCAGTTCCTGGTGCATCATATGCAACGTTTGGCGCACGTCTTACACGACGCTGGCCTGCGTTATAGGTCCAAGCCTGACGAGGTGTCAAAATTTGGTCCATGGTTTCATGCACAAGCAATGCAGTTCCAGCAAGACGTGCAGGTTCTGTCACTTGCTGCTTAAACTTAAACAGGATATTTGACTCTTGCAACGCTTCAGGGGTTGCGTCTGTTGCAGAGTACTTAACCAATAGTTGCTCATCGAAACCGATAATGTTGTAAGCCCCTGACTCCGTAGGCATCGCTTGACCGCCGAAACGTGCAATCGACAAGCCACGGAAACGCAATAGGTGGTTCCAGATAGCTTCTAAGCCATCTTTTGGCACCGGAAACGGAATACCGATAGCAGTATTTTTAATGCCGTTACCACCTTCGATCAGCTCTGCTGTAGATGCGTATTTCTTTGTCGCATCATACACAAACTGCGGATAAGACGCGCTGCGTCTAGTTGGGTAGATGTTCATTTTGAACGTTTCTGGATACGTTTCAAATAACGCAATTTGACCAGGACTTAACAATGACTTGTATTTATCTAAATTTGATTTATCAATCGTGAACAATACTTTGTCATCAGCAAATGGATCTGGATGGTGCATGCCCACTTCATAACCAGCTGGAGGCGCAGTGATCCCACCATTCCAAGCAGGAATACTGCCATCAGCATTACCCGCTTTCTCTGCACCGATAGGTGTCAAGTCTTTACCTAAACGTGCAACTTCGTCAGCGCTCATCTTCGCCATAGCGCTACTGGCAGACAGCATTGTAATTATTGTTGCTGCGATAAATGTAGGTTTTCTAAACATATCGAAAGCCCTTAAATTGAATACTTAATGTTGAATGAGATGAAATCACGGTCCGCAAAGGTATTCGTCTTACCACCACCCCAAAACGTGTTATAGCCAAAATCAAATGACCACGAATTTAGGTAGTTAAAGTTTAGATTAATGCCTAGCGATTTACGATCCTCAATGAACAAGAACATAGGATCCGGGGTGATACCGTTAACATCATGTGAGAACACTACGCGTGGAGAAAAATTCACACCACTGAATAGATTGTTATACTCACCCTTAGCAATAAGGCGATAGCCCCATGCAGAAGCCGATGGGAATGGGTTGGTCTCTGGACCGTTTGAAACCGCTTGGTGGATAAGATTGTAATCTCGGCCAGAAAGCCCCTCAATCGTGCCACTTCGGCCAGTACCTGAAACATTCAAACGAAGCTCATCGTACTCTGGCATGTCTTTGATGGTAACAGCACCGACTTCACCAACCACTGCCCAGCTATCTGCGCCTAGCGATGGTCCGAACAAATGCGTTGCAGTAAACTGTGCTTGAATAGTGTCTCGCAAAATATAACCTTGCGCGACTTCACCAGGACCCACATAAGCGATATCGTCACCTTGACTAAGCTGAGATAAACCAGCCAAATCATCACGCAGACCCGCAGCGGCCAACTGCTCAACCATACCTGCGTAAAGTAGTTCAACGTCATCTATCTGCAGTGGTTCATCTTGTCTATATGCCACTTCACCAGCAAATGCGGTTTCACCAATCGCAGTATTAAAACTTAAGCCATACAGTTTGATGTCTTCTGGGTAGGTAATTTGCGCTTGAGTAAAGGCATTTAGGTTAGTGACATTGTCTGCTGTAATTTGATTTTGTGCGATGTAAGCTAAATCCGCCATTATCGCTTGCTGTGTAAAATTAGATGCTTTACCAGAAATCAAAGGTCTACGGCTGTGGTAATTAATGTAATACAAACCAAATTCAGTGTCGTTTAGCTCTGGAGAGAAAATACCTAAGCGTAAACCGTACTGACCACCATCACCAGGTTCGCTCTTACCGTTATTCCCTTTTCCTTTAAGCGCCACTTTAGTCGGATAAGCCATATACATGGACGCTGCAGCGCTGCCAACAGCTTGTGCTGTTGGTACTACGCCTTGAGCAACCAATGCGGCCGTTGCATCAGCATATAAGCTGTTTAACGCATCCGTTAGGTGATACAGATCGATATCAGGGTTTGAGGTAAAACCAAGTTGTACATTTTGCATATAACCATTTTCAGATGCAAAATCATTGGTTGAGAAGTAACTACCCGTTGCTGGCAACCTTGTTTCATGCCATTGATATTGGTAGAAGCCCTCTAGGTTTACATTCTCAGATAACACCACCGACGCCCAAAGCATACCTACAGGGATAAAGGCTTCTTTTACTTCAGAGCCAGGTGCTTTCAAACGGTCAATATCCACTGGGTTGACGTTAATGCCATGGGAAATAAGCGTACTTTCACCCCAGTTAACTACTTGTTGACCTAAACGCACAGAGAGCGGGTTTTTACCATCATTGAGGTCAAAATCCGCCCAAACAAATGCATCTAGCAAGCGTAAATCAGAACAGACTTGTTTTTTGGTATCGTCGTCTTCACACGGGTCAACTTTTTTGCCTGAAACAGGGTTGCTATACGCAAAATCACCATCTTCCATCGCAAAGTCATAGAAATACATGAAACGAGTGAATAAACCATAGTTATCTTTGGTAATTGCTAAATCATGGGTACCTTTTAACAACTGAGAGAAAGTATCTCCAGAGTCAAAATTTAGGTTACCAGCATCACCATTATTTGAATAGGCCCCCTGTTGTGACCAGATCTGTGACGAAGAATAGATGGTATTGCCAGTGGTTGCTTTATAACCATCCCAGTTAAACTGAGGATGATTACTTTTACCGATGAAATCAAAGTTACGATCTTCAACGCGAATGCTTTGACCATAAGAAAAAGTCGAATCGAAGGTAATTTCGAAATCACCAACCTCAAAACTGGCCGCGTGTACTGACGTGGCGGCAGCTCCCATTACTGCCGCACTAAGACCGAGCATGATTTTGTTTTTCACAAAGAGCGATCTTTTTATCATTATTTCTCCCCCTTTTGGCGGGTCATGTCTAGAGCTTAAGCTCTTAGAGTTATTGTTTTTTGTTGTCTAAACGATAGAAGCGAAACCGCGAAAATACAAATACTGCTCAACTAAATCAACGCTTTTTCGCCTCTAGGGGCGTATTTTACTCTTGGTAAGACGTCCTACCAGATAATTTATAACACGTATTTCAAGCTTATAACAAACTCATTTAACAAAAATAAAATATGTTTTGCAGTTCTACTTCGATTAAGTGACTTTTTCTAACGATAGAAACTTATTGCTATCATCCAAGGTGAGACGGAATCTCCCCCTGATCCCAATTGATGAAATAAAGGGGCGAATATGCTCTGCGGGGAAGCGAATACTCTTCCCCCCATCTTCAATCACTTGCACTGAAGTATAGTGCCCGTAGTAGTAACCGAGGCACTTGTCGTAGCTCAAATCCATGTAAAAGAAGTACTCTTTCATCTACTGCGCTAGCGCCTTCTCTACCTTCTCATATAAGTCGTCGCTTAAGCCTTCTAAGTTAGCCAAACGATTCAACTGTGCCCGCATCAGTTGTTGGCGCGTTTCATCATAACGCTTCCATGACATGAACGGCGTAATCATACGAGACGCATTTTGTGGATTGATACTGTTTAGTTCCACTAATAGGTCTCCCAATAACGCATAGCCCTTACCATCTGTACGATGGAATTGCGCAGGGTTACTTCTTGCGAAGCTTCCTATCAATGCGCGAACACGGTTGGGATTACCCTTGTCAAAACAAGGATGCGCATAAAGCGTATTTATATCCGATATCACCTCATCATTAGATAAGCTTGCACTTAATGCAAACCATTTGTCCATGACTAGACTATCGTGACGCCATTGGCTATCGAATTGACTGAACAAACTTTCCATCTTTGTGTGCTGCGCGGCGACAGCTGCTTTTAGTGATGCCAACTTAGTGGTCATATTGCTTGAAGAAAATTGATTATCTAGCGCGCTGTCCACACTATCAGAGTCTGTTTTCGCTAAGTAATAAAGCGCTTTATTTTTAAAGGCTCTGATCGCGACATCCTTTGCTTCCAATGAGCCTGAGTCTTGCAAAGACAAATAAGCGTGTTCAAACACCGATTGCAGTGATTGCGCAATTTGCATTTCAAATGCATCGGAAATTGAAACGAGTTTGTCTACTGGGATAATTTCAAATTGACTGGCTAGCGTGTCAAACGTTGGTAAAGTCAATAACTCAGCCAGTAGCGCAAGGTCTCCTTCTAATGTTTCCACTAATGAGGACAACGCGCCGAGGAGTTTTGGATCCAGTTTGAAATCACCTGACGTAACCGCTCGTTTAACTTCAATCATAAAGATTTGCTGCATTGCTTCCCAGCGAGCGTAATCACTGCGCGCAAAACGCAATATGTGTAGTAACTCATCAATGGAATAGCTGTACTCCATAAGCACAGGTGCTGAGAAATCTTCTAGCAATACAGGAACCGGTTTACTTACAACTTGCTCAAATTCAAACCGCTGTTCAAATTCAGTAATATCTAACGCCCGTTGTATTTCACCGTGCTTTGTTAGCAACGGGATGCTTTCACCTTGCTCATCCAAAAGCTCTAGCTTAAAAGGAATATGCAGTGGCGCTTTTACAGGGTCGCAATCGGCATGGCTTTGGCTCACCGTAATTGCGTATATTTGTGCCTGTTCGTCATACTCTGTAGCCACTTTTACTCTTGGCGTGCCGAATTGCTCATACCATAGTTTAAATTGCGTTAAATCAACACCAGAAGCATCCATCATTGCATTAACGAAATCATCGCACGTCACAGCTTGTCCATCGTGACGCTCAAAGTAGAGCTTCATCCCTTTTTGGAAGTTTGCTTCCCCCAATAAGGTATGCATCATACGGATCACTTCAGCGCCTTTATTATAAACAGTAACGGTATAGAAGTTATTCATTTCAATAACTTGCTGTGGCCTTATTGGGTGTGCCATTGGCCCTGCATCTTCCGCAAACTGATGTGTACGCATCGCCATTACTGCATCGATACGGTTTAGGCCTCGAGAACCTAGATCACTGCTAAACTCCTGATCTCTAAATACGGTTAGGCCTTCTTTTAAACTAAGCTGAAACCAATCTCGACAAGTAACCCGGTTCCCAGTCCAATTATGGAAGTATTCATGTCCAACTATCGATTCAATGGTGTGAAAGTCTCGGTCTGTCGCAGTCTCTTGGCTTGCCAAGACACAGGCACTATTAAAAACATTTAGTCCCTTGTTTTCCATTGCCCCCATATTGAAAAAATCAACCGCGACAATCATGTATATATCGAGATCGTATTCCAAATCAAACCTTGACTCATCCCACTCCATGGCCTTTTTTAGTGACGTCATAGCATGGGGAGCTTTATGTAAATTGCCTTTATCGACAAATAGCGCCAACTTCACCTCTCTACCCGACTTAGTGCTGTAGTTGTCTTCTAATACGTCAAAATCGCCGGCAACCAAGGCAAACAAGTAGCTCGGTTTTTTGTGCGGATCGTGCCATTTTGCAAAATGTCTGCCGTCACTTAAGCTCCCTTCTTCAACTTTATTGCCATTTGATAATAAGTAACGATACTTTGATTCACCGATGACCGTCACCGTATAAGTCGTCAGTACATCAGGTCTATCCATAAAGTAGGTGATTTTTCTAAAACCTTCCGCTTCACATTGCGTGCAGTAAGCGCCATCAGAGAGGTATAAGCCTTCAAGTGAGGTGTTTGTTTGCGGCGAAATTTTAGTGACAATTTTAAGCTCAAAGGCCTCAGGCAAGTTAGAAAGAATCAATTCAGAGTCAGATTTTTCAAGGCTTTGCCACTCTTCACCATTTACCTGACAAGATGCTAACTCTAAGTCGACACCATCCAATATTAATTGTGTCGCATTGCTCACAGCGACAAACTGACTTACGGCAGTCACTATGGTATTTCTTGGGCTTAACTCAAAGGTCAAGCAAAGCGTATCAACGGTATGGCTTGGTGTAAGGTAATCTTTAAGAAATTTGGCTTGTGGTTTTTGAGTCATATATAGTCCTTACAAAAACGCCCCATAAAGGGGCGAGTGATAAAACAAATTTGCTATCGCCAATGCTAAGGATAGGCGTTTAATTTCTATTTGACCTGTTGGAAAAGGCCTGATCAAGATTGCAAATGTGCTATTTTACGCTTGCCCTGCTTTCTCATTCGGTTCTTCCGCGTTTACCGTTGGTGGCGTAATTTTAAGGATCTTGATACCAAGATACGCGTAGATAACCGCCAGCACAGGATTGATCAAGTTAAAGAATGCGTACATGGCATAATCAAACGGATTGATCAGTAGTACACTTTGCATATATGCGCCACAGGTGTTCCAAGGGATCAGTGGACTGGTGATTGTGCCACCGTCTTCCAGCGTGCGAGAGAGGTTTACACTCTTCAAACCGCGCTTTTTATATTCTTCTTTGAACATACGACCAGGAACAACAATCGCGATGTACTGATCCGCGGCAACTAGATTTGTACCAATACAAGTTGCAATAGTCGAGGCAATTAGTGAGCCCGTGCTTTTTGCAATTTTAAGAATGCTGCGTACGAAGACATCAAGTAAACCAGTTTTTTCCATAATGGCGCCAAACATCAATGCCGTCATCACCAGCCAAGTTGTCGTTAGCATTGATGACATGCCACCGCCACTTAACAAGTCGTCCATTTTTGCATCGCCTGTTTGCAACGCAAAACCATCAAAGAAAGTCGCCCACACCAGTTTCACATAGCCCACTAACTCACCTTGGCTAGCATCAATTTGACTTGCAATAAGATCACCTTGGAACAGTACAGCCCATATCGCCCCCATCACCGCGCCGATTGAAATCGCCGGAAAAGCAGGCATCTTCTTGATAGCAAGCCCAAGCAGCACCAGTAAAGGAACTAGCATTAACAGGTTAATGTTGAAATTAGTTTGAAGTATCGAAACAATTTCATCTATTCGCCCCGCCTCGCTTGACGCTTCAGCATTAAAGCCCATGACAATAAATATAATAAGTGCGATTACAAAGCTAGGTACAGTGGTCCAAAGCATATGCTGAATATGATCAAATAAATCACTACCAGCGACTGCAGGCGCTAAGTTTGTGGTTTCAGACAATGGGCTTAACTTATCACCAAAATAAGCACCTGAAATAACTGCACCCGCTGTCACGACTTGATCTAAGCCAAGCCCCGTCGCCACACCTAGTAGAGCGACACCTATTGTTGCGGCCGTCGTCCATGAGCTACCTATACTCATCGCCACAATCCCACAAATCAAACAACTCGCGGCATAAAACCAACTTGGATTGATAATTTGTAGTCCGTAATAAATCAGTGTTGGGACCGTGCCAGACAGCAGCCAAGTACCTATTAAGGCACCCACCATCAATAAAATAATAATGGCGCCAAGAGAGATAGTTATCCCCTTTATCATCGCTTCTTCAAGCGTCTTCCACGTAAAACCATTTTTTAGGCCGACGAGCGCCGCTGTGAATGTTGCAAAAAGCAAGGCTATTTGGTTTGGACCTGATGATGAACTGTCACCATAGAGGTACACCGCAGCACCAAGCAAAGCGACCAACAAAGTGATCGGAATAAGAGCGTCAATAAATGACGGCTGTTTTTGTTGTTTCAAAAGGAATACTCCTACGCACGACGACCCATGCTTATAATTATTTTATTTGCAGTATACCGTTTTGAGCCGTTTTGAGTAGCTAGGTTGCCAGTGGTCGAGCCACGCACCATTCTCAAAAAGCCTCAAAAGAGTATCAGCTTAGAAAATCTGGCAGATGATAACAAAATTTGTAAAGTAAAAGTAAGTGTAAAAGGCATAATAAAAGGCGCTTGAAGCGCCTTTTATTATTTATTAACTTCGTTTTTGGCTATCCGCCCGTATGAAATTAGGTCCTGCGTGATAAGCGCAGCCTCTTCAAGGTAAGGGTCTAACTCCGAAATAACCTCTGGTGCATCATCCAAATCTTTAACCGGCTCTAAACCGAGACGTTTCAACCTTTCATTAGTGCGTTTCAATACCAGATCATCGCGTTCTTCACGCTCCTTGATACGCTCGGCTTCAACTAATGAAATCGCCTTATCATCTTTGCGCGCTTTGTATTCTTCAATATCTTTATAAATATATTCGAATTCTGGCTCTGCTTTTACTCGCTCATCATGGCGCTTACTCAAGTATTGAATAGTTGGCGACAAGTTATCTAGACTCGCATATTTTGCACGAACAATACTATCCCAAGGCAGTGCATTATCTTCTTGGCTCTCTCCCCACTCCTCAGGATTGATTGCCGACGGTAGCAAGATATCAGGGATCACGCCTTTATGTTGCGTACTGCCACCATCAATACGGTAAAACTTCGCAATAGTGTAAGTTACACTCCCCAAAGGATTTTCGAATAAATCGTAGTTTTTACCGAGGCCACGATGTTGTTGCACGGTGCCTTTACCAAAGGTTTGCTCACCAATCACCACTGCTCGACCATAATCCTGCATCGCGGCAGCAAAAATCTCAGATGCCGACGCACTGTAGCGGTCAACTAAAACGGTCAAAGGTCCATCGTAGAAGGTAATGCCATCTCTATCTTGTTGACTTTCAACACGGTTATAAGCGGTATGGATCTGAACAACTGGACCTTGGTCAAAGAATAAACCGGATAGCTGGGTCGCTTCGTAAAGCGAGCCACCACCATTTTGGCGAAGGTCAATGATAACCCCATCTACTTTGGCTTCTTTAAGTTTAGCGATTTCAGTTTTTACATCTTGAGAAAGATTATTGTAAAAACTCGGGATTTCTATCACGCCTATTTTGCTTTGTAGCTCAGAATATTTGGCTTCAAAGACAGAAGACTTAACTGCGCGGTCTTCCAATTTTACTTTGTCACGAACAATTTCAACGACTTTGGGCGTACCGTGACTATCAGTACCTTTAAGGTATTGAAGTCGAACCTTGGTTCCCTTAGGGCCTTTGATGAGATCGACCACATCATCTAAACGCCAGCCGATAACGTCTACAAATTCTTTATCATCTTGTGCTACGCCGATGATTTTGTCGTCCGGCTTAAGCTTTTCGGTTTTGTCCGCAGGGCCGCCTGGAACTAAACTTCGGATCACAGTGTAATCTTCATCGTAACTTAATACCGCACCAATACCTTCCAGCTCTAAGTCCATATCCATTTTGAACTGTTCAGCTCGGCGTGGCGAGAGATAGGAAGTGTGCGCTTCAATACTACGTGCGAACGCATTCATGATTACTTGAAATGCATCTTCACTGTTCGTTTGGACTAGGCGTTTTTGCGCGTTTTTGTAGCGCTTGGTAAGGACTTCTTTGGTCTCTTCCCAATTTTTGCCGGTCAATTTTAAGCGCAGCGCATCAGATTTAACGCGCTGGCGCCAATATTCGTCAAGTTCGCTTGTCGCGGTTGCATAACTTTGCTCTTCTCTATCAAAAATGAACTCATCTTTTTTGTCAAAGTTCATTTCTTTGTCGAGTAAGCCAATGGCAAAATCATAGCGCTCAAAGCGACGCTTCATGCTTAGATTAAACATATCATAAGCAAAACCCAGTTTTCCTGAGATCAATGCATCATCAAATTGCTTACGATATTGTTGAAAACTATCGATATCCGACTGTAGAAGCAAAGACTTATTAAAGTCGATGGCTTCTACGTACCTATCGAAAATTTTATCCGATAAGCTGTCATCAAAACTGAAGCGTTTGTAGTGTTGTCGAGTAAATAGGTTAGTCACTCGTTTACTAGCCGTTGTGTGTTGCGCTTCAGGTTTAAGAACCGGCAAGTCCTTAATAGTGACTGTGCTTGTTGAGGCTAAAGTAACACTCGATACGAACGCGGCGACTAGGGAAATGAGTGGTAACTTTTTACTCATATACAACTCCTTACTGGATATATAGGCTATCTGCTTTAGTTTTAACTTGCATTCCTGTTACAAGCTCTACGTGCACTTCATCATTTTTGACTTCAGTGATAGTAGCGTTTACAAGCGCTTGACCAAGTTTAACTTTAACTTTGTTATTAACCTTGACCTGTTCAGCCGGTAAAGGTTCAACTTTACCACTGCGCTTTGGTTTAACTTCAGCAGGTTTATTACTCATTTTAGGGCGTTTTTGGTCTTGACGATCCCTAGAGTGAGGTTTCTTTTTGTAAGATTTTGTTTCGCCATCGCGATTGTTTGGACGCTGTGGCTTTTTACGCTTAGCCATTTTTGCACGGCTCTCGGTCAATGCTTTTTCTGCGTGTTCAACGTGCTCTTGTTCAACCTTTTCTGCTTGATTGCCGTCTAGGTCTACACGAAACTCGTTCTTCGTGACTGCTTCGAGATAACGCCAGTTTGAAGTGTATTTACGAAGTGCTTGACGAACTTGAGTTTTACTGACTTTGTCAGACCCCTCAATACGCTCAGCGATATCTTTGAAAATACCAACCTTTAATGGCTTAATCCCTTCCTTTTGCTTGAAGCAGTTAGGAAATTCTGAAAATAAGAAGTCTAATACTTCATTTGTGTCTTTTAGCTTGTTTGTGGTTTCCATTTTTAAACCTATTAATTACATCTGCTCATCGAGCGACGAGTTTATATAGTGTGTAACCCAGTCAATTAGCTCTTCTATATCTGCTTCAAGAAGCGCTAAATCACCGCGAAGATGTTCCCAAATACCTTCTATGAGCCTATCTATTGTGTCACAGTCTAAATCTTCGGGAAGCAAATCCCATGCGTGATGAATAAGTTCATTTAAGCGTTCTGCAACAACTTCTTCTTCACCTTCCCAATCACCAACATCGGCGTAGGAAAACAAATAATCTTGTACCTGAAGCATATCTTTCATTAAAGCGTTTCCTCAAACGCTTTAACTAACGCTTCTAATCCGATCTTATCCTGCTCGTCAAATCTTGCCAGACTAGGACTGTCAATGTCTAGCACGGCAATCACTTTATTATCTTTAAAAACAGGGATCACAATTTCTGAATTTGATGCTGCATCGCAAGCAATGTGGCCAGCAAACGCATGAACATCCTCAACCAATTGCGTTTCACAAGTTGCAGCAGCTGTACCACACACCCCTTTACCAACAGGAATTCGAATGCAGGCAGGGTTGCCTTGGAATGGCCCAAGAACCAACTCTTCAGCGCTATCCATAAGATAAAAGCCTGCCCAGTTGATATCTTCAAGAGTTGTAAATAAAAGCGCACTCAAGTTTGCCATATTGGCAATCACATTGTGTTCACCACTGATTAGCCCTTGAGCTTGTTTAACTAAAGTCTGATAAAAGTCTTGCTTTTGCATTACCATCAAATTCACGAATTGAACGACAAAAGCTAAAGGTACTCTTTCGGAGAAATAATTAAAACCTTTTCGACTGAAAAAGTATTAATTATCTGTAAAACTGACACTGCTCGGTTAATTATCACTCAGTTTTACGATGACCTGCCCGTAAACCAAACAAGAATAGCCCCGCGGCGAGCATTGACATTAAGGCGTTAACAATAAAACCGACACCCGATTGTGCAGCGAAAAGATAGCTAAATACCGCACCACCAAGTAAGCCTAGTGTTAACAAACCACCATATTGCACCTTGTTGTACCTAAACATAAGGATATATCCGGGAACAACGAATAGACACATTGCAAGACCAACGATGTATGCGTTAGAAATTGCGCTGAGTAGTAAGTTAAAGAACATCTCACTGCGACCGAGTGTAAAGCTGTAGTAAATCCCAAGCACACCGCCCACAATTAACGGTGATAATAAAGAGAACCCAACCCCTTTGCCAACTTGTTTCATATTCAACACTCTCTACACTTATTATTCATTCAACACTATTGAGTATTGTGCAAGCAGTGCCTCGGCACTAGCCGACTTTGGTCTAATAGGTATTTTTATCGAGAGTATATCGGTGAAATCGCAAGATGGGAGATTTCTGATATCAGAAACAAAAAAGCCCTCAAATATGAGGGCTTTAAATGTGGCGGAGAGATAGGGATTTGAACCCTAGATACGCTATTAACGTATGCCGGTTTTCAAGACCGGTGCTTTCAACCACTCAGCCATCTCTCCAAAACCTATAATCCACGCTTTCAAGCATGAATCTAAAATAAGTGGCGGAGAGATAGGGATTTGAACCCTAGATACGCTATTAACGTATGCCGGTTTTCAAGACCGGTGCTTTCAACCACTCAGCCATCTCTCCGCAGCGGGGCGAATAATAGAGAATCCCCATGCGCTTGTGAAGCTTTTTTTTCAATTATTTGATCGTTTGCGTAAAATTTGGCTCAATCGTCTAAGAACCAGCCAAAATTATGCGTGTTTTTGATATTTCAGCGAACTTTTGAAAATATTCAAAGTCTTACGTATTGAGTAACAATTACCGTAGAGACCCAATTAACGACAGATATTGATCCAGAAATCATTGCCCCAACATATAACAATTGATACTCTTATCTCAGTTATTTTTGGGATCAGCATGTTTTATTAAGGAGCTTGAATCATGGCATTCAATCATTCATACAACACTGCAAAACCTGTCATGTCGACAATGGAAACAAACAAAGTGTTGAAAAACACTTACTTCCTATTGGCAATGACATTAGCGTTCAGTGCAGTAACAGCCGCAATTTCAATGACAATGGCATTACCAGCGTTTACCGGTATTGTTTGTTCATTAGTTGCATTTGGTTTGCTATTTGTTATCGGTAAAAAAGCAAACTCATCTTCTGCTATCGGTCTTGTATTCTTATTTACTGGTATTTTAGGTTTCGGCCTTGGGCCTATGCTTAATCACTATGCTGCACTACCAAATGGTGGCATGTTGATAGTACAAGCTCTTGGCACAACAGCGTTAATTTTCTTCGGTTTATCAGCTTATGCACTAACCACGAAAAAAGACTTTTCGTTTATGGGCGGCTTTTTAACGGTTGGTTTAATCGTCGTTATTATCTCAAGCCTAGTAAACTTGTTCATTGGATCGAGCATCGCGTTTATGGCAATTAATGCGGCAGTCGTGTTATTAATGTCTGGCTTTATCCTTTATGATACAAGCCGAATTATCAACGGCGGCGAGACAAACTACGTGCTTGCAACTGTGAGCTTGTATTTAAGTATTTATAACTTATTTACCAGTATCCTTGCCCTTTTAGGCGCGTCGGATGACTAACTCAGAATTTCTGATAAAATAAGCCCCATTACGGGGCTTTTTTATGAGTAAAATTTGAGTCAAATAGCCATATCAGTGCACTTTGGCGTAGCTGCACAGTCAAAGTTAACTATACTAGAACGGTATGTCGATGCCGCTATTAAAAGTGACCATCAAATCGCGTGTATCTTTCTATACCAAGATGGTGTTTATCACGCTAGTCAAAATATCGTACACGCTTCCGACGAATTGCAAGTCAACGCGATTTGGCAACGCATCAAAGATAAAGGGATCCCTCTGTTGCTGTGTGTCACCGCTGCGGAAAAGCGCGGCGTTAGCATCGAAGACGTTAGCCCTTTCACCGTTGCAGGCCTTGCGGAGTTTGCCATGATCTCGAGTAAGTCTGATAAGTGGATGCAGTTTAAATGAGTAAAAACGTGTTAATTATTTCTCAAACCAGTCCATTTGACCAAAATAGCCTGAAAGAAGCGCTCGATGTCGCACTAATCTATGCAGCGATTGATCAACAAGTAAGTTGGCTTTTTACCGGTTCTGCTGTGCTATCGCTCCAGAAAACCCTCAATGCTCCACTACTGGGTTTAAAAGATATGTTTAAGCAATTAAAAACTCTGGAAATTTATGATGTCGAGCGGGTTTATGCCTGTCAGTCAGCGATGGAGGAGTTTAACATATCGCCACACTCCCTTGCAGTTGCTACTGAAATCAAAAATCAACATGAAATCCTTGCGTTAATCAAACAACATGACTTTGTGGTGACACTATGAGTACGCTACATATTATTTCTAGTATTGAAGCATGCGATCAGCTGCAGTTTGTATCCCATCAAGACACAATTTTATTGTGTAATGATGGCTGCTTTGGGCAAACGCGTATCTCAGCTGGAGATGCAAATGTGGTGATGCTGCAAACCTGCGCCAGTGCCAGAAGCATTGTCCCAGAAGCCGGAGTAAAGCTTATTTCTGACAAAGATTGGGTTGAGCTGACCATTACTATGAACAATTCAATTACTTGGTAATCATCATGCTAGAATTTAACAACCAAACTATCGAGACAGATAAACAAGGCTATTTGCTAGATCATACTCAATGGACTAAAGATTTAGCACCACTTCTAGCCGCGGAAGAAAACATTGAGCTTTCAGATTCACATTGGGAAGTCATTGAGTTTGTGAGAAATTTTTATCTCGAATACAACACCAGCCCTGCGATCCGCATGCTGGTAAAGGCAATGGCTAAAGCACTAGGCGAGGATAAAGGTAATAGCATCTATTTATATAAGTTATTTCCAAAAGGCCCAGCCAAACAAGCAACAAAAATAGCAGGATTGCCAAAACCCGCCAAGTGTATTTAACCTGAACTTCGGATAATTAATGCCTTTCTAGCAGCCAGTTTTAGCGCTAACTGCGTTGAATTCACTTCCAATAGCCAGCTATTGGTGCGTAAATTCGTCTTGCCTACTAGGATGTAGGTACCTGGGCGGTAGCAGGACGCGAGAGTGGAGTTATCCCTAAAACTCTCTGGCTAGATAAGGAAATAATTTCATTAAGTTTAAGAACAATTAGTTAGCTCATTCCTTACCCAAATCTCAGGTTATTTAGGACGGGACAAACCGAATTAAAAAAGGCCTCAAATGAGGCCCTAATTTAAAAACATTACTTCGTATACGCTCTAGGCATATCAGAATCTGTCGTATATCTGTCTCTTAGCTTATCGTGGCGTGATTCAGTAGACACTTCCTCACCATTGATCCAGATTTTATCGATTGTGGTGCTGAATTCGAACGGATCCGCACTCCACATTACGATGTCTGCACGTTTACCAGCTTCAATTACACCGCCATCAATACCCAGTGCTTTCGCAGGGTTAGCGGTAACCGCCTTAAGTGCGCCTTCATGACTCATGCCATTTGCTACCGCAATACCCGCATCAAAGCGTAGCTGGTAGACGTTATGACTACCGTCACCACCAATTGACAGGATGACATTGACACCCGCTTTTTCAAGCTTACCTGCGTTATCTAGACTTGCATGCATTGAGTCAAAGCTAGCTGGTAGGTTTGATACTGCACTCAAAATAACAGGTACTTTCGCCTCAGCTAATTGCTCAGCGACCACTACCGCATCATCTGCCCCCTGAAGAATCAGATCTAAACCAAACTTTTCTTTTAGCTTAATCGCTTCAAGAATATCCGACGCTCTTGAAAGCGTCGCAATCACAGGCATATCACCCGCAAGCACTTGAGTTAACACTTGTTCTTCTAAACTTGGTTTTCCCTCGTCTTTTTTGTCTTTCTTAGCAAGCTTTTCTTGCTGTGCTTCAAGCTTTTTAACAACGTTATCTAACGCTTTTGCACGAGACCCTTTGCTTTTGGCACCCAGGTGAATAATTAACGCTGTTTGCTTGTCGGTCACACTGTTAAATTCACCAGATAAGTCAACAACAAAACCAAGCCCTGCAAACTCACTTTTACCACCCCAAGGTGCGACAAAGTTTTGCGTTACACCAGCCAGTTTTAGCGCTAACTGCGTTGAATTCACTTCCAATAGCCAGCTATTGGTGCGTAAATTCGTCTTGCCTACTAGGATGTAGGTACCTGGGCGGTAGCAGGACGCGAGAGTGGAGTTATCCCTAAAACTCTCTGGCTAGATAAGGAAATAATTTCATTAAGTTTAAGAACAATTAGTTAGCTCATTCCTTACCCAAATCTCAGGTTATTTAGGACGGGACAAACCGAATTAAAAAAGGCCTCAAATGAGGCCCTAATTTAAAAACATTACTTCGTATACGCTCTAGGCATATCAGAATCTGTCGTATATCTGTCTCTTAGCTTATCGTGGCGTGATTCAGTAGACACTTCCTCACCATTGATCCAGATTTTATCGATTGTGGTGCTGAATTCGAACGGATCCGCACTCCACATTACGATGTCTGCACGTTTACCAGCTTCAATTACACCGCCATCAATACCCAGTGCTTTCGCAGGGTTAGCGGTAACCGCCTTAAGTGCGCCTTCATGACTCATGCCATTTGCTACCGCAATACCCGCATCAAAGCGTAGCTGGTAGACGTTATGACTACCGTCACCACCAATTGACAGGATGACATTGACACCCGCTTTTTCAAGCTTACCTGCGTTATCTAGACTTGCATGCATTGAGTCAAAGCTAGCTGGTAGGTTTGATACTGCACTCAAAATAACAGGTACTTTCGCCTCAGCTAATTGCTCAGCGACCACTACCGCATCATCTGCCCCCTGAAGAATCAGATCTAAACCAAACTTTTCTTTTAGCTTAATCGCTTCAAGAATATCCGACGCTCTTGAAAGCGTCGCAATCACAGGCATATCACCCGCAAGCACTTGAGTTAACACTTGTTCTTCTAAACTTGGTTTTCCCTCGTCTTTTTTGTCTTTCTTAGCAAGCTTTTCTTGCTGTGCTTCAAGCTTTTTAACAACGTTATCTAACGCTTTTGCACGAGACCCTTTGCTTTTGGCACCCAGGTGAATAATTAACGCTGTTTGCTTGTCGGTCACACTGTTAAATTCACCAGATAAGTCAACAACAAAACCAAGCCCTGCAAACTCACTTTTACCACCCCAAGGTGCGACAAAGTTTTGCGTTACACCGCCTTTTCTTGCATAGGCAATTAAGCTACTACGTGGATTAAATGCGGTGCTTGCGTCAAAGTCTACGCCGGCATCGTCATCACCAGCATCACGAGAAGCAGCAACAGCACCAACTTCAACTAAACCAAGTTGGTTCATTGAGCCGATAAAGCCTGGAGTAACAACCTTACCGCTGGCGTCAATCGTTACATCAGCAGTGACGTTATCTGGGTTAATCGCTTTTATTTTACCGTTCTCGATAACTAAGGTCGCGCCTTCAAGCACGCCAGCATCTGTCGCGGTATGGATCGTTGCATTAGTAATTGCAGTAACATTGGCAAAAGCAACAGAGTGAGCTAGCAGTGCGCTAGTGATCATGGTTAATTTCATGGTTTTCATCTCATCAACTCCTTACTTTTGACCTAACATAAAATCACTAACCGCTTGATATTTTTCATCGTGACGATCATAGACTTTACCACCATCTACAAAGACCTGCTCTGCACGAGAGTAGACGCTGAACGGGTTGGTGTTCCAAATTACTACATCGGCTTGTTTACCTTGCTCTAGCGATCCAGTTTTATCCTGAATGCCTAACGACTTAGCAGCGTTCGAGGTGATCCACTTAATTGCATGCTGCTCGTTAATGTTAAAGCCAGACTGGTTAGCCGTGTTCATCACTTTTGCGGCTTCATGATTCAAGCGTTGGATTGTGGTATCTGAATCCGAGTGAACAATTGCACATGAGTTTTTCACTGCATCAACAATTGCAACGTTTTCCTGAACCATATCATAGGCTTCCATCTTAAAGCCCCACCAATCTGGCCAAAGCGCAGCACAGTTACCGTTTTCACCTAATAGATCTGCAATCTTGTATGCTTCAATTCCGTGGTGGAACGTCCCTGCGTGATAACCAAACTCTTTAGACAAGTCGATCATCATTGCCATTTCTTCCGCTTTATAACAATGGTTATGGATCAAGATTTCACCATCTAGCACACCACGAAGCGTATCGAACTTGATATCACGTTTTGGGGCATCCGGATTCAATCCAGCAGCATACTCGGCTTCGTATTGTTCCCACGCGCGCTTATATTCACCAGCTTCAATCCAAGCTTCACGGTATCCTGCCATGTTACCCATACGAGTATAAGGGGCGACACCTTTGGAGCCATATACACGCTTTGGATTCTCACCACATGCCATTTTTAACCCATATGGCGCTTCTGGGAATTTCATTGCTTGCATCGTTGGTGCCGGTACATTCTTTAAGGTAACACCACGACCACCAAATAGGTTTGCAGAGCCAGGTAAGATTTGTAGCGTGGTGATCCCACCTTCTCTAGCTCGGTTAAAGCCCGGGTCTTGCGGCCATACAGAATGCTCTACCCATACCTGAGAAGTATTAGGGTTAATCATTTCATTGCCATCGCTGTGCGATTCTACACTTGGGCTGGGGTAAGCCCCTAAATGAGAATGTACATCGATAATGCCAGGTGTTACCCATTTACCTTCAGCATCAATGGTAATATCTGCCGTGACAGATAGGTCTTTACCAACTTGCTTGATTTTACCATCAACAATAAAGACATCACCTTGTTCTATCTTTTCACCCGTTCCGGTAAGAACGGTAGCATTAGTGATTAGGGTTGATTGAGAAGGTACAGGCTTGTAAGTACTTGGGTACGGGTTTTTCTCTATGGTAACTTTTTCTTTTTGTGGGCCGTTATCCTGACAGCCCATCAAAGCTGCGGCAATGCCAGCTACGACTATGGAGGGAGCAAATTTATACATTTTTGTCATCTCTATTGTTTTTTTGTGACTTTAACTCATGCCATCGCACTTTACGCAATTATGAGTTTTAGTGACAAGTAATTACGACGAACGTCCGGACATTATAACGCATGTTGTCATCAGTGAGTAATTTCGAAAAGCCTTAGTTGCCACAACGGAATGTAAATGAGCGTCAATATTGACACGTTTTGACACATCAAGAGTCATAAGTAACAAAGAGGAAGTAAATCTAAGAATGAAGTGTTAAATTATCGATAATGGTATTTTATAGTGAAAAAAGTTTTTGCTATTTGTATCTTTAGAAACAAAATAATTTATTACTTTACAGATAGATAGAAAGCCTGCACACATTTGACATACTCTATTACATTCGGAATTACTTGATTTACAGCATTCTGCGGCAACTTTAGTAATACTAAGAACGTGTCCTAGAGATAGCCAAGGAGCTAACCATGAAACTGTTCAATTTAGTATGTGCAACCTCGCTTCTGATCGCAGGTACCGCATCTGCTGCAGACTTTGTTGCTGCGGATAATAGTAAAGCGACTAAAGTTTGTATGTCGGTAGTCAAAGACAATAAGATTCACTTGTTCCACACCATTAAAGAGAACCACCTAAAGAAACGTGTTGTAGAAGAAAAACTACATTGCAATGATATGCCAGTCGGCAAATTTGCAGCAACCTACGGGTTTAATAAAGCTGCTGACTTCCTTGGTGTAGACAGTAAAGTAGAAACCAGTATTAAAGACATCGCTAAACTAGATAAAAAGACCATTTTTGTCTCAGGATCTAAGTAGTCATGTCGACATATTTGTAAACAAGAAAGCAAGGCGTAGCAATCCCTGACTGCGCCTTTTTCTCAGCTTAGCTACACAACTGTAGCCAATAACCCAAATAGACCACCAAAGACGCCTCCCCACACAACTAACCAACCCAAGTGAGTCTTAATCATATTTTGTACAATCTCCTTTACCATTTTCGGCGTTAGTTCATTGAGTCGATCATCCACCGCTTTTTCAATGGTTTGATGTAAGTCATCACCGAGTAGACCGTTACTGAGCGACTCACTAATTGCAGCATCAAACTCAGGCTGTTCACCGAGCTCAACTATTGCTAATCGCATTTTCTCAATAAATGGCTCTCGCAGCGGTTGTACAGCTTCAGTCCCACCAAACATCTGCAGCATCGCACCAAATTGCGACGCTTCAATGACACTTAACAAACGGTCAAACGCTGGATTTAAATCGACTTTATTGGCTATCGGCGCCAAGTCAAACTTTGGATGCTCCTTGCCGAGAAATTTTTCTAGTTTTTCTCTACTAAAGAACTCGCTCAAAATGAGCTCTCGAATCGACACTTTAAACGATTCGAACTTAAGCGTAATAATCCCTGAACCATAGAGGAAAGGCACTTTCTCAAATAACATATGTACCGCTAACCAATTCGTCAGTGCACCAGATAATGCAAACAATCCAACCGAAAACATCACGTCGTTTTCTAGTGCTAAGCCAGTACCTGTTAGCAGTACCGCGAGTAAATTGGTGATGATATTTTTATTCAATGTACTTCCCTTGGATAAAATGACAGACGCGATATTTTATTTTTTTTAGAAAAAGGCCTCAAGTATTTGTGATCTTGAGAATTTCAACCATATTTTAGAGTAAGTGAATATGTTGGATCTAACTTATGTGGAACAAAGTCAACCAACAAATCTCAGAATCTCTCCATGACGCTTTTGAGTTTACTTCAAAACAAACCTTAAAAAGTTATGGGTCTAAAAAACTTTATAAGATTGCAGACGATACCCATCAATTTTTGGTCAAAGTAGCCCCTATTCAGGCTTTAGAGCGATTTGAATGTGAAGCATCTAATCGTGAAAAGCTCATTCGCGACTCTGATTTCCTCGTGGCCGATACAATTACCCTAGGTACGAGTGTTGAGTTCTGCTTTATTGTGCTGGAATGGTTAGAACTAGATCATCGCAATGAAAACTGGCTTGAGTGCGGTCAAAGCCTTGCTAAAATGCACCAACGTCATGAACAGGAAATGTACGGCCTAGAAGAAGATAATTATATTCATGAGCTGCCGCAACCAAATTAATGGCACAAAAAATGGGAAGTTTTTTTTGCTGAGGAAAGAATCGGTTGGCAACTGCAACTGCTTGCTGAAAAAGGGATTATCCTCACTGATATTGATACATTTGTGGAGCAGCTTAAGCCACTCCTTCCGCACCAAGTTCAACCGTCCTTGGTTCACGGTAATTTTTGGCATGGTAACATTGGCTTTAGCCATCAAAAACCCGTGCTATTTTCCCCAGCTTGCTATTATGGTGATAGAGAAGTTGATATTGCGATGGCTTCGTTATTCGCTCCGCTACCAGATGACTTCTATCGTGGTTACGAGTCTATCTATCCACTTGCAGAAAATGCACCTGAGCGATTAGACATTTATCGCTTATATCCTCTTTTAGTGCAAGCAAACTTGTTTGCTGGCAAGTACATACGGGACGCGGCTGAACAAGTGCAAGCCCTGCTCAAATAACTGCCATATTTTCGTCACAATGCGCTATAGTTAAAGGGTATTTAGTTTGGCCAATTCAGGTGGAGGGCCAATGAAAAGCCTATATCAACAACGTATTGAATGTCCTCATTGTGGACATCATATTTTTGTCAATCTTGATACAAGTGAAGGCGATCAGGACTACTACGAAGACTGTGCTGCTTGTTGCAATCCAATACACCTAAATATGCACTTAGACCAACTGCACAATAAGCTTGAGCTTAGGGTTGATAGCGACGACGAACAAGTGTTTTAACCAAAGAAGAAGTACTATATAAAGGGCAGCTCATTTGCGAGCTGCTTATCATGTTGGCGCAACCTCAGCCTGTACTTTTTGTATCTCAGGATAGACGTAAAGGGTATTACTCGGGCAAAGTACTAGCTGTGCTTCAATAAAGTTTGCTTCTTCATGTAGTTTTCCACGGTATTAATAATCGTGTAGGTTTGTTGGTCAACCTCTATATTTACAGTATCTCCCACGCACATCGTACCTAAATTGGTAAGTGCCAGCGTTTCAGGTATTAGGTGTAACCAAAATCCGGCATGATCAAGCTCCCCCACTGTCAGACTCGCACCGTTTAACGCGATAAAGCCTTTATACATAACATATTTATGCCAGGCTTCTGGCAAGGCTATATGCATCCTACAGTTGCCTTCGTTGCGATGTATTTCACTGATCTTCGCGCTTGTTTGAATATGGCCTGAAATTATATGTCCGCCGAGTTCTGTCCCAAACGTCATTGAGCGTTCAAAGTTAACTTGCGACCCTCTTTGTACTTCACCTAGATTAGTGAGTCTCAATGTTTCATCAATCACATCAAAGCAAACTTGCCCTACCACATCATTTTCTGGCTGTTCGAAGTGCACCACCGTTAGGCAGCATCCATTAATTGCAATGCTCGCCCCCAAGGTCAGCTTATCGAGGTATTCAGCACCAACAGAAATAACTAATTTTAAAATATTATCGACCTGCTTCGCCGACACCACCGTCGCTTTTGTTTGAACAATTCCTGTAAACATATCTACCCTCTTAATTTATCCTTGAGATTGTAGCGAAATCGCACTAAGAGATGTACTTAATTTGTATAGAATATCCAACTAGATAAAAATAGTTGCGACTGCTAGCCGCAAAATTTTGCTAAAAACAAAGCACTAAAATAAACTAACGCTTTTACGCCTTAAGTAGTATCTCACCATGAATTTTTCAACTTGGGAAGCCAGACGCTTGCTTCAACTTGCGATCCCCGTTTTTCTCGCTCAAGTTACGTTAGTCTTAATGACCGTCGTTGATACGATGATGGCAGGTCAAGTCAGTGCTGAGGACTTAGCTGCTCTTTCTATTGCTACGGGTGTTTGGAACCCTTTGATTTTTAGTTTACAAGGGATCTTACTTGCACTTACGAGTATTGTTGCACATTGCCATGGTGCTAATGACACTGCTGGGATCAAACGATTTTTCCAGCAAAGCTTGTATCTTGCTTTAGCGCTTTTTACCGTTGGTTTGGTTTTAGCGAACTTTACTTCTATGGTTTTTTCAAATATCGGGGCAAGTGAGAATGTTCAGACCCTCGCTCAAGGCTATATTGATTTTGTAAAATGGGGTCTATTGGGCTTTTTGATCTTTACGGTATACCGCAATGTCACCGAAGGGGTTGGCCAAACAAAGCCTGCTTTTTACATCAGTATTGTTGGTCTTTGTATCAATGTCGTTGCTAACTATATTTTCATCTATGGTAAGTTTGGCGCGCCAGCGCTTGGTAGTGCGGGCTGTGGCCTCGCTACATCTATCGTGCTTTGGTCAATGGCAATTGCACAGTGGGTGTATAGCTTGAAGAGTAAACACATAGATGGAAAGGCCCTCATCAGCGGTTTTACCAAGCCAAGTCTATCTATGATGAAATATGTTGCTGCACTTGGCTTTCCAATTGCATTGGCAACCTTCTTTGAAGTTACGCTATTTGCTTGTATTCCTTTATTTATTGCAGATCTAGGTCCTATTTCCGTATCTGGTCACCAAATTGCTGCCAGCGTCACTACTATGCTGTTTATGATGCCATTGAGTTTGTCGATGGCTATTGCAATACGGATCGGCAATCTAACTGGACAAGGAGCCTTAGACCAACTTAAACTTTCAGTAAATACCGCGTTTCTTTTGGCTACCTTAATTGCACTATTTGTCGCACTCATTACGTATATAGGAAGAGATCAGATTGTTTGGCTCTATACAAACAATACTGAAGTAGCCGCTCTTGCAACCAGCATTATGGTGCTGGCTTGTTTGTATCAATTACCCGATGCATTACAAGTCTCAGCAAATGGTGTGTTAAGGGGACTCAAATATACTAAACCAATATCTTGGGTTACCTTTGTATCATATTGGCTAATTGGGTTTTCATTAGGCTATGTATTAGCAAAGACCGATTTAATAACGCCTGCAATGGGTCCTCAAGGCTTTTGGATTGGTATTATTATTGGCTTGAGTACGGCGGCAGTATTATTGGTGACATGCGTAAACAAACGGGTGAAATTTGAGATTAATCAAGCGAATAGCTAGTACGCTATTACTTTTTACTTTGGCCGGCTGCAGCAAGCAGCCGAGCGATATTGCTGTTGAATATCAACAACGTTTGGCGAGCGCAACTGACATAGAGGTGGTACTCCCAGCACCACTTTACAATCCGGAGGTACAAAAAGTACCATTGCCGACAAGTGAGCTAACTATCTCTATGTTAGACATCGCGACCGCTGGACACTGCAAAGTCACAAATCTCATCGCTGCGCACAATAATCAATTAGGGAAAGTAAGTTACCCAAGCGAGCGCTTGAAATATAGCATCTTATTTATTCAGCAAGCGCCTCACTGCATTCAGCACCCAAAAACGAGCGATGAGCTGAAACAAACGTTAACTCAAGCCGCACAGGAAAAGAAACAGCAGCTTTCACGTTACTTGCTTCATATGATGACATTTGAAAGAGAGTTGGCAAGTTTGAGCTTGTTAATCGCTGAAGAAGTACCACTGGAGCTGCCAGCAGCCCACAGCAACATGCTAGAGGCAGTTAACGAGCTCGCAGAGCTGGCAATAAACATGGATACGCCAGAAAATCTCAACCCTGCCACACTCACACCCGCTTTAAAGGTGCTTTCTCAGCGATTTATCTCAACTTTAGTGACGAGCGTTCGTAAACAGACTCAACTGAATAATGCGACTACAAGCCAATTACAAAAACTTGGGCTAAGAGATGGCATTTGCAAAAGTGGCGAAAATAAAAAGCAGGCACAGATCATAAACAATATCTTCAACAAATATTATTTATCCGTTCTTCAGCCTTATCAGGCGATGCTCTCTCTTTCTATGGAAGAGTTGATCACAGCCTGGCAACCTATCCACCTATTGTATCAAAATAATAACCTTGCCGATCCGCTCACGCTTCAACAACACTTGGATAACCTTAAAGATTCTGCGAAAGCACACGTAAAATGGTGGCAAAAATTTTACGAGCTGTGTGAAATCCCTCCAGTATGAACAAAAAAAAGGCAAACAATCAAAAAATTACTTAAAGCCGCTTGATCCGTTAGCTGAGTCACTATATATTACAACGCGTTGACAGGCACAGACCTGAAAACAATTAATAAGAAAATGTTATTGTACGACCGTAGCTCAGTTGGTTAGAGCACTACCTTGACATGGTAGGGGTCGGTGGTTCGAATCCACTCGGTCGTACCAAATCTTATAATACAACCGTAGCTCAGTTGGTTAGAGCACTACCTTGACATGGTAGGGGTCGGTGGTTCGAATCCACTCGGTCGTACCAAATCTTATAATACAACCGTAGCTCAGTTGGTTAGAGCACTACCTTGACATGGTAGGGGTCGGTGGTTCGAATCCACTCGGTCGTACCAAATCTTATAATACAACCGTAGCTCAGTTGGTTAGAGCACTACCTTGACATGGTAGGGGTCGGTGGTTCGAATCCACTCGGTCGTACCAAATCTTATAATACAACCGTAGCTCAGTTGGTTAGAGCACTACCTTGACATGGTAGGGGTCGGTGGTTCGAATCCACTCGGTTGTACCAACCTTAGATCTAATTCAAATAAAGAAAAAGCACTACCTACTCTCTATAACCCGCGCCAAAGGTCGATAATTCGGATCCACTCGGTTGTACCCCGTCAAAAGTTATCTATACCTAGAAGTAACACCTTTCGCTATTTCTTATCAGCCAAGAAAAAAGTTGAGAATTCAAATGTTAGTGCTTTTAATGGGGTCTACTGTGAACTTCTTTGTCATTCCTTGACTCGCTGGAGATACAAGGCGGTAACCCAGCTTTTCATAAAAAGCAGGCTCGTCCGCAATCATTGAAACATAAGAGCCCGGCAAAACATTTGCTGCTAAGTAACCATCAATATATTCCATTACTGTACGCCCTAATCCCTGCCCTTGATAAAGTGGATTGACGGCAACATCGACAACTTCAAAATTGCAACCTCCGTCTCCAACCACCCGGCCCATTGCCACAAGTTGTTTGTTATGTCGAATTGCGATCCCGTATAATGAGTTAGGTAGTCCCCTTGTGGCTGCTTCTAGAGATTTTGCAGATAATCCAGCGGCTATTCGCAAATCACAATATTCCTCTGGGCAAGGTACTTTCTCTTCAATTTTGAACGTCAAAATATTCACTCCTCGAATCACTAAGAAGTGATAGAATAGCAACTGTATAAATAAACAGTCAACTAACTCTAACTATCACCTTCCCGAGATTCTGGTTGTGTTCGAGAATATCGTGGGCTTGCTCAATTTCACCCCAATATAACTCCTTATATATTGGTATCTTCATCGTCTGATCCGACAGGTCCGAGCCAAACTCATTCAGAAAATCTTTCACTAATTCCTTTTTATAGCTCAAGGAGCGATTTCTTAACGTACTTCCATGCAAGTTAAATCTTTTCGCGAGTAACTTGGCAAAGTCTAGCTCTGTATATCTTCCGCCTAGCATTGCGAGCATCACACAGTGACAATCCATTGCTGCAACTCTTAGGTTCGCTCTGAGGTATTCACCGCCAACTGGATCAAGAATGACATTTGCTTTCAAACCAAGTTTTTTCATTTCTTCAGCAAAGTCACTGTCTAAATAATTAATCGTGTGATCTGCACCCAGAGACTTTGCGTACTCGGCCTTTTCCTTGCTACTTTGGGTAGTAATGACCGTTGCACCAAGCCTTTTTGCAATCCTTATGGCAGCACTGCCAACACCCGAAGCGCCACCATGGCATAGTAAAATCCCATTAGAATTTAGCTGCCCTGTTCGTACAATCGCATCATAGGCCGTAAGATATACTTCAGCTAAGCCTGCCGCATAGCTCAACGACAAGCCTTCGGTTAACGGCATGAGTAATTCACTTTGTGCAACCACGTACTCAGCATAGCCACCGCCAGAGGTTAAACAGAACACTTGATCACCAAGTAAATGTTCAAGCTCAGGAGACGCTACTTGAACTATCGTTCCAGACACTTCCAGACCCAAAATCTCACTATCGCCTTCTGGCGCAGGATATTTCCCCTGTTTTTGCAAAATGTCTGCTCTATTAACCCCAAATGCATGCACTTTGATTAGCACTTGCTTTGCACTCAATGCTGGTGTTTCGGTATATTGGATTTGAAGCTGAGAAGATGCGTGACTGATATAACGCATCTTCTTTGGGATCACTGAACTTTTTTCCATACTTCCTTCTCGACAAACTTACCATCTTCATACAGTTCATGATGCCATAAATTACCATCAATCTTGTAGCTGAATGACATCGTTCGACCGAGTAAAGTAGTAACATTTCCATATTCATAGGTTTCGATAAATCTATCTCCCTCTATTTTGTAACTCCCCCCACCAGCGTATTTAAACTTTCCTTCGCTTTGCGTAATGTAGCTGTGGTGAGCCTCAGTAATTAACTTTATCGACGTCAAGCTCGGCGCTTTCGCTGATACAATGCCATCTGTGGTGGCATATTTTCCCTCAACAAACTCCCAAGTACCTAAAAGTGGGTTTGCCAAAGCAACAGGACTCAATAACAATAAACTAAGTGCGGTGACTTTCATCTTATTTCCTTTTAACGTTGTTTTATTCAGTTTTACATAATCATCCAACGAGGTCAGTTGAGATAATCTCAATATCAAGAATGAAATGATGCGTTCTCAGGTCTATTTACGAAGTAACCTTTGTAGAGAAAATAATGAAATTATTAATGCTAATACTGTCGTTCAATTTAATTGTCGCTACACAGGCAACCGAAATTGAAATCGAATATAAGGGCTGGATAAATAGCAGTGATCGACAACATGTAGAAACTTGGCTAGAACGCGGTGTTGAAGCAACAGAGTCTTCCTTGGGAGCACTGCAACAGCAAACACTTCCATTTATTATTGAACCGAGCTTATTCGCATCTGAGCCAGTGCCATGGGGCACGGTTCAGCGTGGCAAACCCGATGCTATTCTACTCCAAATCAAACGATTTACCTCAAGCCGAGTGCTGATTAAAGATTGGACCTTGTACCATGAAATTGCTCACCTTTATCATCCTTTGCTTGACCACTCAGATTTCTGGCTTGCAGAGGGACTTGCTACCTATTTACAAAATGTCATTATGCTAGAGAACAATATTTTTAATGTTGGGGAGTTTCATACAAGATTAATTTCAGGGCTCAGCCGAGGCGCAAAAAATACGCTAATGAATAAAGGGTCACTTAAAAGAGTGAGCGAACATATGTGGTCATTAAACGCGCAACAAAGAGTCTATTGGAGTGGAGTTGCATTCTTTATAGAAGCAGAAATTGCACTACAGGATATGGGCAACAAGAATACTATCAGAACGCTTATTTCCTCATTTCAGCAGTGCTGTAAAAGCAGTGTAATATCGGGAGACAAAAACAGTGGACGTTTATTTATTGCAAGCCTAGATAAACTATCCAAAACCACCATATTTTCCAATCTATATGCTAACTATAAGCAGCGGGAGGATTTCCCTAACTTAAGTAAAACTCAAATCTATAGTCTGCAGCCATTAAGATAAAGTGTTTTATGGCATCCTTGAACGGTCACTCTATCCGCTGTAAATATTTATAAGGCGTAGAAAACTAAGCTTGTTTGGTTTGCTGCTTTTCTGACTCAATAGCGGCTGTCATTGCGCCAAGTAATTCAGTTAGCTGTACTTCTACACACTCGAGTTGTTTATTCTTCAGCTTAACATCCAACTCGTTTGCGATTTTATGAATATCAATACAATCAAACATCGCAGCAGTGCCTTTAATCGCGTGAACTGTTTTTGCTAACGCATCGTAATCCTGATACTTAGCTTGATTCTTGATCTGAATGATTTGCTCATGCAGCCCAGAAATATACTGTTGCTTTAACTGATAAAACTCGGCTTCAGGCAGATCAACTTCCTCATCGACTTGGATATCCAAATAATAGGCTATTTTTTGACTGAATACGACTCTATCGATAGGTTTTGCGAGATGATCACTAAATCCAAGTTTTAAATAACGCTCAATTTCATGCTGCATGGTGTTGGCAGTTAATGCAATCACAGGTGTGCTACAGCCAGTGGCCTGAATAAAGCTAAACGCCTGCTCACCATCCATTACCGGCATTTGAATATCCATTAATATCAAATCGAAATCACCATCTAGTACCGCCTGTACCGCTAGCTGACCATTTTCAACCGCCGTCACAGATAAGCCCATACGCTCTAAAATACGCTTAATAAGCTTACTATTGTCTGTGTTATCTTCAGCTAATAACACTTCACCTTTAAGCTCTTGATTTATTTCATCAGGTATTGTGCCTTGTTCACGAACATCGCCAATTTGAGCGAGACTTTGCACCCACTTTGTTTTCTCGGTGGTATATAGGCCAACAGTAAGAGTAAAGGCAGTACCTGAACCTACCTCACTTTCTACCGAAATATCACCATCTAACTTCCTCGCTAAGCTTTTGGAAATATTTAGTCCAAGCCCTGTCCCACCATATTTCCTTGATGTGGAAGAGTCGGCTTGATAAAACGCACTGAATAATTCTTTTTGCTCATCCGCTGTCATTCCTATCCCGGTATCTCGTACCGTGATCATAAGGCGCTCGTTTTGACACGCCACATCAATCGAGATTTTACCAACCGTCGTGAACTTCATTGCGTTAGATGTGAGATTTAGTAATATCTGCCGCAATCGAGTGGGATCAATAACCACAAAATCAGGCAGTGGAAAGTGATAATTCAATGCAAACTCAAGCCCTTTATCTCTAATTTGCTTACCCAATAACGAATCGACATGCGCAATTGCTTGAAAAAGGTTTGACTCCACCAACTCAACTTCTAGTTTATTAGCCTCAATTTTAGACATATCCAAAATGTCATTAATTAGTCCAAGTACATGGCGCGAGTTTTGTAAAATAACGGAGATTGCGTGATTACGCTCATGCGGCTTAATATCTCCGAGCATAATGCCATCGGCATAACCAATAATTGACGTCATTGGTGTTCTTATTTCATGGCTCATGTTCGCCAAAAATCGACTTTTTGCCTCACTAGCATCTCTAAGCTCTGAGGCCACCTGCTCTAACTCATAAGTACGTTTTAACACCTTTGCTTCAAGGTTTTTGTTTAGTTCTATATTTTCTTCACTGGTAATTCTAAATTTGTCCGCAACCGCGAAAGCCAACAGTAATGCATCAAGCGCAGTACCTATTAAACCGTAAAGATATAAGTTACTCGACGATTCTGGCAGCAAACTTAAGTTAGTTAAATTGCCCACCATATTGGGGATCGCCATTGCGATATATGCCATCACAAAATAGCGAGCTGGCTTAAAGCCCTCAACCCAGCGCTTAATACCGACAAATAGTCCGAAACAGAGCGCTAATCCCGTTACCAATGTTGCCCAAATAAAGCCAAAACCTGGGAAAAGAATACAAAACGGTAGTCCAAGCGCTGCTATCACTCCGAGCCAGATAGAAATCGACACATAGTTTGGATGAACATCCTTGAGTTTTAAAAGATGGATATAAAATAACGCGTTGGTTAATGGCGCAAGCGCAAAACCTAACCAATGTAAGTTTGCAGAGTAAAACCCGAATAGCTCGTCGGGAATATGAAAGAAATGGCTCCACGCAAATACCCACACGCAAGTAAATAATGCGTAATAAAAATGAGTGATATCTTTAGAGCCGATGTAGATTAATAAGTTATAAAGCCCAAGAACAATGCCTACACCAAAACAAAGCGTCATGATAAGGTTTTCATAGACCACCTCCTGCTGAAAGTCTCTCAGAGGCTCAATGGTCAACTTTACCGGGGTGTAAAAGAAATCACTCTCGAAGAGCGTAACGATATAATAATCTTGGTTTGGTTCTAACGTGACTTGGTTACCATAATGAAATGCAAATTCATTTTCGACCTTGCCCCCTGAAAAAACTCGCAAGACCGTCTCTGGTGTATATATCCTCGACTCAATTTTGCTCAATACCGTATTGTATGGATAGAGCACAAATTCATTCAACGGCGTCTCATTTCTGACTTTAGTCACCAAGAAATAACGACCAGAAAACAGCGCTCTCTTCTTTAGTGGCGCATGAATAGATTCCCATGCACTCAACTCATCCCAGCTTTGAGGAAACCTTGTACTGGAACTTGCCTCATAAGCCTTTCCAACGTGATGTAAATTTTGATATTGCCAAGGCTGCGTCAATTTCAACACAGTCTGATCTGCATAGGCGAAACTAGAAAACAGAATTATGCTGAAAATGATCAGTAATAAACGCATTCTAGCCAGTTACCCTAGTAAAGTTACCTGTGGTTCGGTATTTTATCTGCAAGTTTTCTACCCCCAAGTCAGGTGACTTATCTCTATATAGTGCTCAAACAAAATCAAAAGCGATATGTTACATCCATGCCTATCCTTCTTCCCTCACCTTTAAAGTCTTCCAATATTCCCAAAAAGCTACTTAGGTCAAACTTAAGATGGCTATACTCTTTATCTAAAAGATTTTTACCCCAAATACCTAACTGCCAGTCTCTATACTCCACCTGTAGATTGGCATTCCAAAGCATATAACTGGGCTGCTTAGCATAGAGAGATTCGTTTTGGTCAAAGTAATATTCGCTTTGATAATCAAATGCTATTCTACTTTTTATACTAACTTCATCCCAATTAAATGCATAATTTATTTGTCCAGAGATATTCCATTCGGATGTAAACGGTAAGCGGTTGTCGGTCAATACAACACCAACTGGATCAATAAATTCCTCAAAGTTAGCTTCAGGTATATACCCTATATCCAAGCTTATCTGAGTTTGCTCCGATAGATACCAAGTGTTTTCTATCTCAGCACCATAGATTTTTGACTTACCTACGTTTTCAAGTAACTGATAAGGCGGTGCTCCAGGTACTTCTGAAGCCTGATTCATAAATACCTGTTGGTCTTTATAATCATAGTAAAAAGCGGCCAAATTTGTACGAAGTTTAAGCTCATTAAATAACAGCTTTGCTCCTATTTCATGAGCGATTAATTCTTCGGGGCCATAACTTGCCTGTATCGCGGCATCCTTCGAAATAAGGAAGCCACCGTTATAGCCGCCGCTTTTTACACCATTAGATAAACTATAATAAACGCTTTTATCCGGTTTAACTTTATGGATAACTGACACTTTTCCAGACAAATTACTATCGGATTCTTTTCCCTCAATGTCGTAGGCAGGGACTAAAATGCCAGCGAGGTTATCTCCAAACGGTACATTTAGGTAAGAGAAAGAGTCATAATTCACCTTTTCATCGCTGTACCTTACTCCTACAAGTACATCAGTATGTTCACTGATTTCATATTCATATTGACCAAACAAAGCCATTGATTTTACTTTGATATCATTGTCATAGAAAAAGGTTGCTGCACTTGCCCCATTAGGGGTTCCTCTAAAATCACGTAATAAATCATTGAAATTATCTTGGTAAATACGCTCTTCTAGTTGAAATAAGCCTAGCGTTAGAAAGCCGGTTTCCATACTTTGCTCAAACCTAAGCTCATTCACCAGCTTTTCATTTTTAAGCCCTAACTCACCTTCACATAATGAAAATGGACTTCCATCACAATTAAATCCATGTATCCTATCTAAGCGATTGAAAGCTCCTAGATAAATAAGTTGAGACCGATCATCCAATGCATACGCGACCTCTGTTGTAACGCCTTTGCTTATACTGTGATGTTTTTGATAATTATTGACCCGCACAGCCCAAAAATCGTCACTGCCTATATTAAAGCCAAGCGCATCAACGCAGTTGCTAGTACCCGCTTGTGCTGGAGAACATAATGAACCATCCAAAGGGTTTGAGAATAATCCGATATTCCCGACCGGCTGAACCAGTCCATTCCAATGACCATAATCTAATTTCACAAAAACACTGAACTTATCAAACTCGCCAAAATAACTTAGTCGAACATCATTTTGTTCCATATACGCCTCAGGAGCGTCAGGCTGGAGGTTATACGTTGTGTACTCATAGTTATTGTGGCTCGCGGCAAGTCGCACCGCGCTATTTTGATCTAGGCTATAGTTGAGCATCGTACGTGCTCTTGTTAAAGAATCCGATCCGACCCCCACGCTGACAGAAGCAAAATTACCATCTGTTGGGCGCGCCGTGCGCACTAAAATTGCCCCCCCAGTGGTATTTCTACCAAAAAGTGTACCTTGTGGACCTTTCAATACTTCTACTTGCTCAACATCAAACAAGTTAATGATTTGATTATTCGCAGACCCAACAGATATACCATCTAAATACACCCCAACCGGAGAAGTGTTGGCCGTATTGTAATCGACAAGTCCGACACCTCGAATGCTGACCGCTGGAGGCGTGCCCTCAGCTGCATTTTGACTGATTTTTACATTCGCAACTAAACTACCCAGTTCGGTCGTATCTTTCAGTGCCGCGTCAGTGATGACTTGTCCGGATATGGGTTTAACAGCGATAGCAACATCATTGATAGATTGCTTTCTTTTTTGAGCGTATACCTCAATGACTTCGATTTCTTCTTCGACTTGTGCTGACGTTTCCATCGAAACTACTGAGAGTAATGTTAGTGTTATCGTATTTAACAGCACATTTGGATGTGGCATAGTTTGAATCCCGAGCTATATCATGCAATTGCACTATCAGTATAGCTGAATTAAAAAGACCCCCAAACAAATGAACCCGATTACCTTTTTAAGGTTCAAGTTATCGTTCATAACGCATACAAATTATACCAAAGTGGGATTTAAGCCCTGCAAATTGCAAGGCTTGAAATGTAGTTGAACTACTCAGTCAGTATGACTAACTACTCAACGGTTAAAGGGCTCAAACCCTGATTCTCCACTAATGCTTTGAGGATACCCAGTGATAGCTCTACTCGTTTGCATGCCAGCCATCACAGCAGCTTCAACACAACCTGCGTTGACACCAGTTTTAATCCAATCTCCGGTAATGTAAAGGTTATTGAAGACGCTACCGTCCGTAGGCAGTCGAAATTGACTGCTATCAACAACACTTAACACATAACGCTCACTGGGGTCGACATTCACCCTCCAATACTGAGTGTTGAACCTAACTTCTCCTTCATTATTATCAACATCAAACAATACGTTCCAATCGAAGTCGTTACCATGATAAACCTCTGGCCACAGTGGCTGCATCTGTAATCTAAGTTTTTGCAATGCGTTTTCTTTTACCTGAGCTTTCATGCGTTCAGGAAACTCATGATCGCTCGGAGGTGGATAATCTGCGCAGGTAAAAGCACTACAAAAGTAGGCAATGTTCTTGGGCTGTGTATTTGGCCAATCTTCAAACTCAAGTAAATTAGACATCGCAGCCCAAGTGTCAAAGGGTTGAGAAAATGCGCTTAATATAGGTGGCTCATTACTGCCAGAAGGGTCGTGAAAACCCAGTTCACTGTCAGTTTTAGTGAGCCACAACTGTAATGCTTGAGTCGCAACAGTTTTGACCTTTTCGGCTTGCAACTTTAAGCTGTTATCTTTAGCCAATAATTGCTGACAAAGTGGCTCAAGACCTGCCACTGAGATCCCAAAAATCACTAAATCGAAATCAGTACCTTTATTCAGTGTTTTTCTCGGTAACCTCTGTCCAAATGCTTGTTGGTAAACCACCTCCCAATTAGACCAGTAAGACTCTAGATTAATCTCATGTTCTTTAAGTAGTGCCACTTGCTGCGGGTCAATTTGTTGCCACAGTGGAAAGCTTGGCCAACATGGCAAGTCTTTCACTAATTCCAGAGGCTCGTAACATTGCGTCTCTTTTAGTTTAACCTGCTGAATTAATTTAATACTATCAACATAATGACCATCATCATTCTGTGCACAGTGTAGCGACTCGACCTGATGAAAAAACGCAAACTTAACGCCTCGATGTTTGAGCAGCTCATAGATAGGAGAGAAAATAATATCTCCCATCCCCGCTTGCATTTTCCACATCACACCGCCGCGATAACACAGCATAATCCGAAGCATAGCCAAAGCCGCAACTCCCGCTTCGACATTCGGCTTTTTAAAATCACCGTCCTCATAGCCAAAAACGAGGTCATAAAAGCCGCGGACAGGCGCAGACTCGACAGACAGCGATTCATTTGCGCCATTGCGCTTGAGCCACTGTTTAAAATCGTACCGATCAAGATAGCCAAAACCTCGTGAATAGACTTTATCACGGAGCATGCCTATGGTCATCGCAACACCTAAATCTATACATATATACAGACGTCTAATGATAGGGTTGTCATCAATTAAGTCGTTTACTTCAGACTGCAACCAACGCCTAATTTTTCGAACCATATACCAAACAACTAAGTGATCTTTCTTATTCTCTAAACGATGATCAGCTTCACGCACCGTCAAAAAATTACTGAGTTGCGTTATTAACAGCTTTGGTGTGGATACAACCTCTTGAACATGGTTTTCTGCGTCATCAAATAAGGTCTTGGCTTTATCTTCTACGCTATCAAAAAAGCTTTTAACTTCCTGTCCCAAGTGAGCAAGCAGCGCTTTATCTCTTTCTTTTTTAGTTTTGAGTTGTGTGGATTTGTGCGTTTTCTCAACTTCACACTCCAAATCATCAACCCACTTGTGTAGCCAAGCCGCAAGTAATTTTAAAATCTGCCAAAAATGTAAATCGAGAGTGCCATTTGCTGGATTACCTGGGATCTCAGGGAAATCTACTGACCAAGTTTGCCATTGCTGGTCGATATATTCTTGCAACACCACCAAACTATGCGGTTTTAGTGCTTGTTGCCAAGTGTGAATGGGGATATCACTTGAGCGCTCAAGCTTATTATAAACTGTCTCAATTGCCCTAAAAGAATTGACATAGGCACCAAACCAAACGTGAAGACCATGCTCCTCTATACGCTCGCCGTATTCAGCATTACGACCACTCGCCCCTTTGCCCCCCAAACGCCAACCTTGCTGATAAACGGTAATATCGTAGCGCTCTTGCCAATCTTCTTGTTCAGTCATGTATACCGCAGCTGTCATCGCCGAAACGCCGCCGCCAAGTATTGCTACTTTTTGTTTACTCATAAGCCTTCCTTTTTCAAACGTGTTGACGAGCAACACCTAAAGCCACATAGGAAGACAACTAAACATGCAAATATCGCTTTAGTAAAAATCGTGTTTTTTATGCCACAAATACACTAACGATGGAGGTTAGCCATACTCTGAGCACTGGAAACAATTTCTTCGACTCCAGCCTGATCGAAGTCCATTTTCACAAAGTAAGGTAGTTTGACCTCGCTTTTGCCTAATGGAATGCCAAACATTTTATCGAGTGGAAACGCATCCATTCGTTGTAGATTCAGGCTTAAGTCATCTTTGATAAAACCAATTTTGTGGATTTTCTTCACCTCAGAAGGGGAATGCACCACTGCCGAATATACAGACTTCTCGGCATGGCCATCTGGGAACTGCTTAAATAGTATTTGATCCATTTGCGGGTGGGTAAAACCCGATAAGAACTGCTTAAGAAATTGGCTATCGACATCTAAATCAGACACTGAATCTTTGAAAAGCTCAGCAATTTCTTCACCCACTTCCAACACTTCTTTTAGCCATGACTCCCCGTCATCCTCAGGTTCAATGGATAACAATTCATGCCATGCCATTTTCACGTTGGGATCAAATTCCTTAAAGGTCTCCAGAGAGAGGGAAAAGTTCAGTGGATCGCCAAAGCTTTCAGGCATTTCGTAGCGACATAAATATTTGTTGTAGCCCCATATTTCTCGACCATTTATCAGTGCGTTAATGTTGTTGACAGAGATAAACGCAGGATACCAATACAGATGCTCTGCTTTTAACGTTTCGAGATTGACTTGCAGAATTGGCAACCAGACGATGACATCGGTTTCTTGCATATATCCATAGTTACTAAATGGCGGCACTTTTGATGCGATATTTTCAATATCCGTAAAGGTCAATAAGCACCAATCCGTTAAGGCCCTGAATACAAATTCACTATTAGAAACCGAATTAAGCGTTTTATCAACATAGGCTTGGACTGTTGATTTATTTCCTTTGACAAAGAAGCCATACATTTGCGCATTTAGCATTCTACATGGAGGTTTGGCGATCGGATTACTATAAAAATGTTGATAATCAGGCAACTCGGGATACATCTCTCACTCCTTAAAGTATGATAAGTTAGTGTTCAGTGTAGTTCGCTCAAGCCGCTTTTGCGTATGTCGTTATGAAAACTCCGCCTCTCGTTGCACAACCTCGATATAGTTACGTGCCTCTCGCTGGCAAAAATACTGATAATGCGAGTATGCGTACTCATCATAGTTACCCGAAAGCATGTTCATAAAACCGTGTAAATATCGCGTCCGGACACAATCCAGCCCTTTTTTATCTTTTAACTGTTCTATAACGGGCTCAACGTCAAAATGAGATTCAACTTGAGCAAAGAAGATAGACACATCGCAACTAGGCTTAATATTCAGATGGTTACGTATTTGGCTAGGATAAAATGCAATAAGCTGCTCAACAGAGTGAGAGGCACCTTGTTCAGACAATGCAACCCACGCAGCAGCTCCGCCTGCACTAAAGCCAATAATAAGTTTTGGTTTGTATTCAGAAATCGCTGCTGATACTTTGTCAGCATATAAACGATGACCACATTGCGCCAAAAACAAATCATAACAATCCGACTCAGAGACACTGTTTGGTTCTTCTATAAATGGTGAAAGCACCTGCACGTCACTTCCAAGCGATTTAGCAAAACGATCAATATGATCCGTATAACCGAAAATATCGGTAACGATTAATATAGCCATCGGTTTTCCTTATTAATAATTTATAGTTATTGGCTTGTATGACTTTCCTTGCCATGCGGCCTTATCTACTTATATTTGGGTTAACGCGCTGCAATCAAACTCTATATTCAATCGCTTGACTGAGCTTTAATTAGCACACTTTTACCCAAAACTAAAACCTCTTTTAAAGCTAGCATACCGCCAACCTCTGTAAACATTAAATACAAATTAAATAAACATTAATTTAATCATCAATATCGCAATCAATGCTAAGCTTATTGTAAGTTCAGCAAGAGTGACCCAATTTGATCAAAATCATCTTACTCCTCTTCATTGCCTTTCAATCCAGTTTTGTATTTGCAAAACAAATCACTTGGATTGCTATAGACTTCGCGCCTTATTATATCCTTTCTGACGATTTGGAGGGGCAAGGACGGGACGAGTTATTGATAAAACTCATCCAACAACAGATGCCCGAATACACCTTCAATTATAAAGTGTTCCCCGCATCGAGGGCGATACATGAGCTCTCTAATTTCAACAACCAATATTGTATGATCTCCCTCTATAAAACACCCGAGCGGCAAAGACATATCGCTTTTAGTGATGAGTATTCTACCATTGGATTGTCAACCTCTGCCGCACTAAGGAAAGATGTCGCACAGTCGCTTGGCATTAGCAACAGCGCAATTGATTTGGAAAAGCTCGTAACTGAGCATGGGCTAACCGTAGGTGTGGCGGCAAATCGTTCGTTTGGTCATGAAATTGATGCGTTATTGGCGAGTTTGCCTACCAAGCAAGTGCTTATAAGACCAGGAAGAGATACGTTAGAGAGTTTGACTATCATGCTACTCAAAAAAAGAGTCGACGTGATACTCGGATACCCAAGCGAACACCACTACCACAAATTGCATGTTGATAAGCAAGATGAATTGACACAAGTCAGATTGAGTATCGCCTCGCAGATAACTGCTGGATATGCAGGCTGTAATAACAATGCGATTGGTAAGGAACAGATAGCAGTAATTAGCGAAGCGTTAAAGCAAGCCCACAAAAACGAGCAGTTCAGATTAGCTATGGCTCGTTGGTTACCAGAGCAATTTCAACCACAGCTAGCTAGTATTTTTAAAAACTAACTTTCTAAAACTGATATTGCGTTTGAAAAGTGGACCCCTCCTAGAATATAAAGCGCAGCACCACGTATGTAGAAACACGTGGTGCTAGTAGAGATTACTTACGAATACCTTCCAAGTGCAAACCGATGGTAACGTGCGTTGATGCCGGACCTAGATCATAATCAATGTCATAATCAGCAAGTTTTAACTGGGTTTCGCCTTCAAAGCCAACTCGGTATCCACCCCAAGGATCTTTACCTTCGCCCACTTTTTGAATATCAAACTCGATATGCTTTGTTACCCCATTGAGTGTAAAGCTTCCTTTCACCTTCGCATTTGTATCATCGCTAAAAGTAATCGAGTTACTCTTAAAAGTCGCCTTTGGGTTTGCTTTTACGTTTAAAAAATCATTACCGCGCAAATGTTTATCACGCTCTGCATGATTCGAGTCAATAGAATCAGTATCGATCACTACATTGATTTTCGATGCATTTGGATTTTTTGCATCATAGCTAAAGTCGCCTTCAAAGCTATTAAATCGGCCATGCAACCAGCTGTATCCTAAATGTTTAATTTTAAAGTTTACAAAGGCATGTGCACCCTTTGTATCAATTACATAATCCGCAGCATTTACTCCGGCCGATAAGGTCATAGCTGCCATGCTTAATGCAATGATTGTTTTTTTCATGTTTTAATCCTCAACTTTTGTAGCGTTTGGTACCTTGAGCATTCGAACTAAGGTACGATCTTTATTAATAAAGTGGTGTTTTAGCGCTCCCACAATGTGCAGCGCCACTAATCCAATGAGCCCCCAAGCAATATATAAATGCACAGTGCCTGCAATATCACTTTGTTCATCAAACAGCTCCCCAATACCTGGAACAGAAAACCAGTTGAACACCTCTATTGCTCTACCATCTGAGGTAGAAATTAAGTAACCTGTGACAAACAGCCCAAACAAACCTAAATACAAAACGACGTGAACGACATGTGCTATTGTGTTTTGCAATTTGTCCATGGGAGTGGCTTCGCTTTCGGGTTTCACGCTAGGGTTGGTAACCTTCCAAATCAGTCTAAGTACTATCAAAGCTGCTAGCATTATTCCTATGCTTTTGTGAATATGTAAGCCATCACGATAGAAAGGATCGTAATAACTGAGTTCAACCATGTACAACCCGAGACCAAACATGCCAAATACCGCAAGCGCGCTAACCCAGTGAAAGATGATGGCTAACAAACCATAGTGTTGTGATGTATTTTTAAACATAATATTCAGCTAATAAAACTCATTCTCAATAAGAGTAAGCTTATACGCTAAAAGTTCAGAGAGAAAGCCATAAATTTAGCGTCAGATTGTGCATATATGCACACAAAAAAGGCGCTTCATAATACAAGCGCCTTGAGTCGGGGGGAGTGTAAACTAATTTTTATAGAAGTAGCTGTCCTTCGTGATGCTAATATTGGCATCTTGTTGCGACTCTATAGTGAATTGGATTGGAGTGCGCTTACCTTTAAGCTCATAGCCATCAGCGGTCACTGTTACTGGGATTAACGCCATGTCGCCGCCAGCGATATGCGTTGTGATTGGAGCTGTAAGTTTCGCATCTGGCAGTCCCTTTAAGCTCACGGTGTAAGTTAAATCATGCTGTGTTTTGTTTATTACACTTAAGGTGTATGGGTTCTCGACTAACCCCTCATAATTAACACGATAAAGCGCATTACGGTCGCGAATAACAGAGGCTTCTATTGGTGTACGATTGAATGCCCAAATCACCATTGTGACTACTATCAATACAGTAATAGCACCATAGCCTACTATTTTTAACCTAAATGGATTCGACTTTTTGCCTGCTTGTTGATGCTCACTTTGATACTTAATCAAATCTGGCTGATAGCCGAATTTATTCATCGTTTCGTTACACGCATCGATACATAAACCACAGTTAATACATTCGTATTGCAGGCCATTACGAATATCAATACCAGCGGGGCAAACTTCAACACATAAATTACAGTCTACACAGTCGCCGAGCCCCAGCTGTTTTGGGTCTTCTTTGCGTTTGCGACGACCTCTATTTTCACCGCGCTCACTATCATAGGTGACAACCAATGTATCTTTGTCAAACATGACCGATTGGAAACGAGAATATGGACAAGCCACAGTACACATTTTTTCTCGCAGAAAGCCCGCGTTTCCATAGGTACAAAGTGCGAATAAAAATACCCAGAAGGAAGTCAGGCCAGTCCACTCAAGCGTAAACATGTCTAGATACAACTCTTTTGCAGGTATAAAATAGGCCATAAATGAAGTGGCAGTAAACACCGAAATTATCAACCAAATAGCGTGTTTAGCCGTTTTCTTAGCGACTTTTTTGCTATCCCAGTTTGATTTGTCCAACTTTATTCGTTGGTTGCGAGTCCCCTCCACTCGGTGCTCAACCCAAGTGAACATAAGCATCCAAATTGTTTGTGGGCAAGTATAACCACACCACACGCGACCCAGCCAAGTTGTGACAAAGAATAAAGCAAAGGCACCCACCATAAAAATCCAGGCTAGAATCATAAAGTCTTGAGGGAGAAAGGTGGCACCAAATATCCTAAATTGCTGCTTACCAAAATCAAGCAAGATGGCCTGCTGCTCGTTGTACGGGATCCAAGGAATGAGAACGAAAGTTAACATTAAAAACCAGCCAAGGTTTCTTCTTATTTTTTGGAAAAAACCTTTTTGCTCTCTGACGTAAATAGGCCCTTCTTGTTTATAGGGCTTAATGATCATGTCTTCTTCTTTGATATCAAACTTCATGTTATTTGCTACATTGGTAATACACGAGTTTGATATTGCAACTTTCAGACCAATCTGAAAGTTTATAACATTTTGATTTTTATCGTATTTATTTTTATTATATTTTCAACATCGCGAAATATCACGAATAGGCGCGAAATATCACGAAAGCTTAGCAATTTTTAGTTTTTTCATTTTCGACCTTAGCGTACTTTCGGGTAGTCCTAACTTATCAGCCGCCCCGTTGCTGCCAGCGATCTTCCAGTTACTTATTTCTAGCACTCTTAATATGTGTTCAGCTTCTGCCTGCGCTAAAGTCAGTTCACCGTTTTCAGATTTATGCTGCTTAGTAGCGTTAAGTGCTTGAGATAAATCAATTAAACGACCTTTAGATAATATCGCTTCGCGCTCCAACACGTTTTGGAGTTCTCGAATATTGCCAGGCCAATCATAACGCTGTAGCGCATGGATAGCCTTTTTTGAGATCCCGCGTAGTTGCTTACCCAGCTTTTTGTTGAGCTGCACGATGAGGTTGTTGGCCAATACGGGTATATCCTCTATACGCTCTCGTAGTGCAGGCACTCGAATAGGAAAAACGTTTAAACGATAATATAAATCCATTCTAAACCCTCCCTCCTCGACCATTTTCCATAAATCTCTGTTGGTCGCCGCGACTATCCGTATATCTACTTGGATCGACTTACTTCCCCCTACACGTTCAAACTCTCGCTCTTGTAATACACGTAATAACTTGCTTTGCGCTTCTAGCGGTAGCTCGCCAATTTCATCTAAAAATATGGTTCCTTTATCCGCCAACTCAAAACGTCCTTTACGTCTTTCATTCGCTCCAGTAAATGCACCTTTTTCATGTCCAAACAATTCAGATTCGATCAAAGTTGATGAAAAAGCAGCGCAATTTACTTTAACGAAAGATTGCGATGAACGCTCACTAAGGCGGTGCAGATTTCTGGCAACAAGCTCTTTACCCGTGCCATTTTCCCCTAAAACCAATACCGTACTGTCGGTCTGGCTAACCAGCTCTAGCTGCGCTAACATGGCCTGAAATATTGCGCTACTGCCCACCAAACCCGAGTCTTGCCAATTTTCATTTAATGTTTCTAGCAGGTAGGCATTTTCATCTTTAAGTTGCTCAGTAAGTACTTGAACTTTATTCAGCGCCTCTCTTAGGGCATTTTCAGTTTTGTGCTGTTGCGACACATCGCGAAATATCGCGACTGCACCGATAATTTGCTGATCTTTGAAAATTGGCGTAGAGGTATATTCCACAGGAAAACAGCTCCCATCTTTCCGCCAGAACACCTCATTGGTTACCTGTCGTGTTTTACCATCAAACATTGTTTTGTAGATGTTACATTCATCAGCAGGATACTCACTCCCATCTGCATGACTATGATGATGGTACTGATGTATTTTTTTCCCCAAAAGCTCATCACTTTGCCACCCAGTCATACGCTCTGCGGCCGGGTTTACAAAAACAGCGTTACCAGAAAGATCAAAACCATAGATCCCCTCTCCAACCGCATTCAATAATAATTTAGGGTCCGCCAAAAAGTGTTTGATAATAGACATAGCAATCCTCGCGATATTTCGCGAAGATTATATAACCATAGCCTTTTACTGTCAGCCATGAGTTTTACTTAATAATCACCATAGTCACAACAAACATGCATTTTTCACTCATGAAAGTGTAGAATGAGAGAAAGCTTATAACTTGAGTAACTGCGTGGACAAATCAACTTATATTCCCAGCGCGTTTCTAGACGACATAAAAACCTACTTACCAGACCACCTTAGCATCGAAGACTTTATAGATAAGTGCCAGTCTCCTTTACGCCGAGCAGTCAGAGTCAATACCCTAAAAATGTCTATCACGGAATTCTTAGCCTACTGCGAAAAAAGTGATTGGCAGGCAGAACCGATCCCTTGGTGTGAAGAAGGGTTTTGGATAGCAAGAAGTGAACAAGAAGAAGCTAATCTTGCTATCGGCAACACAGATATCCATTTAAGTGGCTGCATCTATGTCCAAGAAGCAAGTTCCATGTTGCCGCCAACAGCATTGAAATCGACTATCAGCAGCGGTGATATTAATTTGGATATGGCGTCAGCACCAGGGTCGAAAACTTCGCAACTCGCAGCTTATATGGATGGACGTGGCGTACTAATCGCTAATGAGCTATCTTCATCTCGACTCAAAGCGCTTGCAGCAAATATGAAACGTATGGGCATACGAAATGTTGCATTATCTCATTTTGACGGCTGTATCTTTGGCGATTATATGCATGAATGTTTTGATAACATCTTGCTTGATGCACCATGTTCTGGAGAAGGCACAGTTAGAAAGGACCCAAATGCCCTTAAAAACTGGTCAATAGAGTCTAATGTTGAAATTGCACAAGTGCAGAAGCAACTGATAGACAGCGCATTTCAAGCCTTAAAGCCAGGTGGTACCTTAGTGTATTCAACTTGCACATTAACACCATTGGAAAATCAGCAAGTATGCCAACACCTCATTGATAATTATCCTCAAGCAGTAGCAGTCGAAAACCTGTCGACCTTATTTGAGGGTGCTGAAAAAGCAACAACGTCCGAAGGATACTTGCATGTGTGGCCTCAGCTATATGATAGCGAAGGGTTTTTCATTGCTCGATTTAAGAAGTTACACTCTGTTGCCGTTAAAAATCCAAAGCAGAAAAAAGGCGCTTTCCCTTTTGAGGAACTAGACAAGAAAACCACTCAACTATTGTTATCCGTACTAAAAAAACAGTTTGGTATTACCCAACTTGACGGTAAGTTGATGCAGCGCGATAAAGAGGTGTGGTTATTTCCTGACAACTTTGAAGTAATCCAAGATAAGATCAAATATTCTCGCATAGGGATTTTAATCGGTACTACCCATAAAAACGGGGTAAGATTAGAGCATGAGTTTGCCACTACTTTCGGTCACTTAGCGTCTAAAAACACTTTAGCACTAACAAAAGAGCAAGCAAAAGATTACTTTAATGGCAAAGATATACGCCTAGATGAAGTTACCAAACTAACGGGAGAGGTGATCCTCACGCTATGTGGCAGTGCCATCGGGTTAGGAAAATGGCAAAAGAATAAAGTTAAAAACAGTTTGCCTCGGGATTTAATTAAAGACGGCCTGTTGATAACTTGGGTATAACCTGAATATACCCTTTTGATATTTTTAAGACCAATTATGAATATAAAGAACAACTCTTTGTTTTATATAAACTTAATAAATCATTCATTTATTTGTAAAAAGAATGAAAGGTTAACTAAACTTAACAGTACTTTCTACTTCTCCCTACAGTCTTAGAAGGTGTTTTTAGTTAGCGCACGGCTCAATCTTGAGCCTTTCCCTAGGCCCAGAACTTAGCAGGTAAGTTTCTGGGCGTTTTTTTATCAGTTAACCAGAGGCTAGTTAGGTCAACATTTCGAGTTCTGTGATGATCTGCATCGCTGCTTCATTACTGTCACCGCACACATCTTCCATGGCCTTAAATTGCAAACACACCTGTGGGCGCTCTGGCTGGTTAAACAGTTTACACAGATTATTTTCATCTAGTTGAATACACCGCTCCCCCGCAGGTTTACCATTTGGCATACCGGGAATGGGTGTTGAAATACTTGGTGCTATACAACAAGCGCCACAACCAAGCCTACAATCCATTCTGTTTCTCGCAATTTTGACAATAAGTGGTGCATTTTATCGAAAAATCGACTACACGTAAAAGCATCAATCGCTTTTAAGAATGTAACGATAAATTTAGGTACGCAAAGCTTTGTTACATATTCAGTCTGGATTTAAACACCTCGACATAACTATTCGCGCATTCTTAAGCTTATCGATGATCTAGAGCCGTTAATCTGGGTCATTAAAAATCATTCAACAGGAAGGATTTTAACGTGGCTAGTAAAAAACAAATAATTCTACCAATTGCCGTTCTTGCGGTGGGAATTGCAGCGGCTGTTGCCATGTCTGCAATGAAACAACCTCCAGAAGAGAAGAAAGAAGAAATAGTACATCCTCTCGTACAGGTTCAACCTATTCATATTGACCAAGTTAGGCTTAACGTATCGTCATACGGTATCGTGATGCCAAAATACAGTACTGATCTTGTTGCTCAGGTCAGTGGTCAAGTCATTTCATTGTCTGACAAGTTTGTCAAAGGTGGCTTTGTCAAAGAAGGTGACGTACTTGCTCGCATCGACCCGAATGACTATGAAGCGTCGCTGATTGAAGCCGAAGCGGCTTTAGCACAAGCCAGCTCAGCGCTAGAAATAGAACAAGCTCAGGTGCAAGTAGCAAAAGCAGAATGGCAAAGAATTAAAGCAAATGCTAACGAAAAAATACCTTCTGAACTCTATTTGAGAAAACCTCAGCTCGCTGAAAAGTTAGCAAGCTTTAAAGCTGCGCAGGCTGCAGTGAAAAGAGCGAACCGAAATTTAGAGCGTACTTATATCAAAGCGCCTTACGATGCGATTATAGAATCTCGCACCGTAAGCCTTGGTAGTGTAGTCAATCCCGGTAATGGCTTTGGTAAACTCAATGCGACATCTGTTGCGGAAGTACGCCTCCCTGTTGCCGATAATGAATTGAAATATTTACCGCAACAAGGTGTTGGCACCGATGTCGTGATCACAGCAGAAGTCGCTGGTCAACCGATGAGTTGGAAAGGCGAAATAGTGCGCAGTGAAGGCGTTATCGATAACAAAAGTCGCATGACCTACCTCGTTGCTCAAGTCGAGCAGCCTTATCACAACGACATGAAACCACTACGTTTTGGCGCTTATATCAATGCTGATATTCAAGGTTTGTTAGTGCAAAATGCCACTATGATTCCTCATCACTTAGTGAAAGAAGGTCGCGTTGCGACATTGGATGACGATGCCAAGCTGAGCTACAAAAAGGTCAATATTATTAGAGAGTACAATGGCATGGTCGTCATTGATAACGGCGTTGAGTCAGGCCAACAGATCATTACTTCAGCACTGGACTATCCTTCTGAAGGGATGCAACTACGTACAGATGACACTCCTTCGCAAAGCGCTAACACCCAGTTAGCGCTCAAAGAGGAGTAAGGTTTATGCATAGTCAAAGTACAGAAAAAGGCTTAATTGCTTGGTTTGCGCGTAACCCCGTTGCAGCAAACTTATTGATGATATTTATTATTGTTGGCGGCTTGCTTACAGCGTTTTCGATCCGCAAGCAAATGTTTCCGCAATATATAAGTAACTGGATAAGTGTTCAAGCAGTGTATCCGGGCGCGGCACCTCAAGAAGTCGAGGAAGGGATCACGATTAAGATTGAGGAGTCCATGGAGGGTCTAGAAGGGATCAAGCGCTTGATCACCTACTCTAACCGTGGTAATTCGCAAACTTGGATAGAAGTAGACGAGCAGTACAACACTAAAGAAGTACTCGACGAAATAAAAATGCAAGTAGACTCCGTCTCAACTTTCCCATCCGGGATGGAGCGTCCTATTGTACGTCACGAAAAAGAAAACCAAGAAGTAATGTGGTTGTCACTCAATGGCGACTTAAGTCCCCATGATCTTAAAGAGCTTGGTAATCGCATTCATGAAGAAATGCTGTCGTTACCCGGCGTTAACCTTGTACGCTTTGATGGTGGTCTGAACTACGAAATCTCTATTGAGATAAGCCCTGATAAAATGCGCGAGTACGGCCTAAGTTTTAGAGCAATTTCGGATGCGGTAAAGAGCTTCTCAGCGAACATGTCTGCTGGCCAAATTCGCTCCGAAAATGGCTATATTTCAATGCGAGTTGAAAACCAAGCCTATCGCGGTGACGAGTTTAGAAAACTCCCCTTACTAACACTACCAGACGGCGCACAGGTTAGCTTAGGCGACGTCGCCACCATTAACGATGGCTTTGAAGAAGGACTTCAATACTCTAAATACAATGGTAAGAACTCACTGGTTTATGAAGTTAGCGCATCAAAAGACCAAGACATCACCAAAGTTGCAGATATCATTAAGAACTATCTTGAGGCCAAGAAAGGCTCACTGCCACAAGGCGTAGAACTTGAACCTTTTATTGACTTGACCTATTACCTTAATGGCCGCCTTAACATGATGCTAGAAAATATGGCGTTAGGTGGCGTATTAGTTATGTTGATGCTCGCCCTATTTTTACGTGTGCGTTTAGCATTTTGGGTAATGATGGGGTTGCCAGTTAGCTTCTTAGGTGCATTTTTAATGATGCCAATGGGCTATTTAGACGTAACGATTAACTTAGCCTCACTGTTTGCCTTTATTTTGGTGTTGGGGATTGTCGTTGATGACGCGATAGTCGTCGGTGAATCCGCCCATGCTGAAATAGAAAAACATGGTCATAGCCTCGATAATGTCGTTCGTGGCGTAAAACGTGTTGCTATACCTGCCACTTTTGGTGTGCTTACTACTGTTGCTGCTTTCTTGCCGCAAACATTAGCAACCGGCCCAACGGCAGCTTTTTCTAAAGCAATTGGTGGCGTAATAATTCTTTGCTTACTATTCTCTTTGGTTGAATCTAAGCTGGTTTTACCTGCACATTTAGCAGCGATGAAAGACAAACCAAGCAACCCTAAAAACCCGTTCCACCGCCTCAGGGAAAAAATGGATAGCGGCCTTCAATCTTTCATTGAAAACACGTACCGCCCATTTATTGTGCGCTGTATTCACTACCGCTATACCGTTATTGTTGGCTTCTTAACCATTTTAATTGTCAGCGCAGGGATGTTTGCTGGTGGCTTAGTGAAGTTTGTTGCTAACCCAAAAATCCCACATGATTTTCCACGTATCTCGATTGATATGAACTTATCCTCGTCAGAAAACGCGACGCTTGAGTCAATTCAAAAAGTCGAGCAAATGGTACTAAATGTCGACAAAGAAATTGAGGCTGAGTATGGCAAGAAAATGATCCGTGATTACATGGTGAATATGAACGGCCGCACTAGCGCAAATATTATGGTGATCTTGGTTGAACCAGATGCGCGCCCAATCGATACCTTTGCACTCAGCGCCCGCTGGCGTGATGCAATGCCTGCACTACCAGGTGTTAAATCGCTAAACATTCAAGATAGCATCATGAATGGTGGTCGTGATGACGGAGATATTAGCTTTAGATTAGAAGGTAAACACAAAGAAGAGCTCCGCGAAGTCGCACAGAAACTAAAAGACAAGCTAGCAACTATTGAAGGTGTTGGTGATATCAATGACTCTATGCAATCAGCAACCGATGAAGTGCAGCTTGAGCTTAAACCATTAGCGTATAGCCTTGGACTGACGTTGGCAGATGTTGCATCCCAAGTAAACTTCAGTTATTACGGCCTTGAAGCACAGCGTATTTTACGTGATGGTGAAGAGATCAAAGTGATGATCCGTTATCCTAAAGAAAACCGTGATGCCATTAGTGACATTCAGGATGTGCGTATCTTAACGCCTCAAGGTGCAGAAGTGCCGTTGGTAGAAGTGGCTGATGTAAAATTGGTTGATGGTGTGAACCGAATTCGCCGCGAAAACGCCAAACGCACGATTAATGTTTGGGCATCAGTTGATACAGAAATCGCACAACCATTTGAGATAGCAAAACAGGTTCGTGACGAATACCTTCCTAGTCTATTAAAGAACTATCCTGGCGTTCAAAGTGCAGTAGCGGGTCGCGTACAAGAAGAAATGGACAGTGTTGCGGAGCAAATTCGTGACTTTGCCCTGTCATTAATGATTATCTTCGCACTACTGGCAATTCCACTACGCTCTTATTCTCAGCCTGTCATCATCATGTCTGTGATCCCATTTGGTGTGGTTGGCGCGGTATTCGGTCATATGATATTAGGAATGACAATGAGTAGTTTGTCTTTCTTCGGTATTATTGCCGTGGCTGGGGTTGTGGTGAACGACTCTTTGGTTATGGTTGATTTTGTCAATAAAGCACGCGAAGAAGGCATAGATTTAAAAGCCGCAGCCGTCGAGGCGGGATGTAAACGCTTTAGAGCAATCTTGCTCACTTCGTTGACCACCTTTATCGGACTTGTACCAATCATTATGGAAACGAGCCTGCAAGCTAAAATTGTTATTCCAATGGCAGTATCGCTTGCATTTGGTGTGTTGTTTGCCACGGTGATCACCCTTGTACTTATCCCTTGTCAATATGTGGCACTTGAAGATGTTAAACGCGTTGGTCGCAAATGGTTTAAAGGGAAAGACTCGGCTGATAGCCAACAATCGACACCGGAGCTACATTCTAATACTCACTAAGTAACAAATTACTAGCCCACAAAAAAGCTCGGAAATTTCCGAGCTTTTTTATTTTTTAATACAGATGTTACTGACTATAATGCGCAAAAAAGCGCTTTACTCTATCCATTGCAGGCTGTAAATCATCTTTATGTGGTAAAAACACTAATCTAAAATGATCCGCACTGGGCCAGTTAAAAGCGCGTCCGTGGACAAGTAGAATTTTTTCTTCTTTGAGCAAGTCCAGCACCATGCGCTCATCATTCTTAATATTAAACCGCTTTACATCCACTTTTGGAAACGCATAAAGCGCGCCCTTTGGCTTTACACAGCTTATCCCTTCGATATCGTTTAAACCTTTAAACGCAATATCACGCTGCTCATACAAACGCCCACCCGGTTCAATGAGTTGGTCGATGGATTGTATGCCTCCGAGCGCTTGTTGAATGGCAAACTGTGCAGGAACATTAGCGCATAATCGCATAGACGCAAGCATTTCCAAGCCTGTGATCAAATCCAGCATCACTGAATGCTTACCACTGATCACCATCCAGCCCATGCGGATCCCGGCTGCACGATAGGTTTTTGCTAAGCCGTTAAACGTGATAACTGGGATATCATCGCAAAGACTCGCAATTGAAAAATGCTCTGCATCATCATATAAAATCTTTTCGTAGATCTCATCACTCAGTATTAATAGCTTGTGTTCTCTGGCAACGTTAATTAATGCTTCGAGCAATGCTTTGTCATATACAGCACCGGTCGGATTATTTGGGTTGATCAGCACCAATGCCTTTGTGCGACTCGTGATTTTACGCTTGATATCTTCGATATCTGGAAACCAGTCTTGCTCTTCATCACAAAGGTAATGCACTGGATTACCGCCTGATAATTTAACTGCGGCAGTCCATAACGGATAATCCGGTGCGGGGATCAAAACTTCATCACCATCATTGAGTAAGGCTTGCGCGGTCATTTGGATCAATTCACTAACGCCATTGCCAATGAAGATGTTATCGACACTAATATTGGGAAAGCTTTTTTGCTGATAATATTGATACACGGCGACTCGGGCAGAATACAATCCTTTTGAGTCACAATACCCCTGTGCAGAATATAAGTTTTTTATGATGTCTCGGTGCATATCTTCTGGCATATCAAAACCAAACGCCGCCGGGTTACCAATATTTAATTTGAGGACTTTCATGCCCTCGTCTTCCATTTTTCTAGCTTGATCCAATACTGGACCACGAATATCGTAACTCACTCCGTTGAGCTTATTACTTTTTGTTATTTGTAGCATCTATAACCCCCTCATTTTGCTCAAGCATATATCACAATGCCGTCTAAATTCTATGCTTGTGATAACTTTTTATGCTTCAAAAAAGCAACTTACAAAATGAAGTGACTAGGGTGGGATAAATAAGCGCAATTTTAAATAAAAAAGGCCGTATAAACGACCTCATTTCCGCTCTTTAGCTTATTCTGGATTTAAGATTGAGCACTCACCCACTGCTGTAGTTTCGCTTTTGAACCTGCAACTTGTGCTGCAAGCTCTTCAATAGAGTCATCAACAATATCCTGCTCCCCTTGAATAAGGGCATGCTCTATCGTCTTTGCTAAATCGCTCAAACTAGCGGCCCCAAACTGAGCAGCGTTAGATTTCAAACTGTGAGCATGACGAATGGCAGCTTCTTGATCCTGATTCAAATTCAGCATCAACTCCGATTCTAACCGCTCGAATTCAGAACAACAAAAATGAACCGTATCTTCGAATTGCTCGCCCAGCAACATTTGCATGTTTTCTAGGGCACCTTCATCTATTACGATGCTCATAATTTTCCTTAAATTTAATATTCTATTACTTATGCTAGCCAAATCTGGTTTTTTGTGCAAAGTAAATGCGGGGAAGATATGATAAAATATGACTTATATTAAGAAACACCTCGTTGAACATGAAACGTAATACCTGTCCAGTCTGTCAGTTTCCCACAAAAACTTGCGTATGCTCCTATATTGGTAACGTGATACCAAATGCGACTCAAGTTATTATCATGCAGCATCCGAGCGAAGTAAAAGTCGCCAAAAATACCGCAAAGCTCCTCGCCCTGCAGTTAGACAGTTTTGCGCTGTATGTTGGAGAAAATACCAGTGACTTTGAAGAGTTGATTAACTTCTGCAACGTAAACCATGTTGCATTGCTCTACCCAAACAGCCACGCTAAGACCTTAACTATAGAACACAATCACGCTCAAAAGCCTGATGCCATCATCTTATTGGACGGGACTTGGAAGAAAGCCACTAAGCTTTATAACCTCAATCCGTGGCTAAGCCAGTTGCCCAGTTTTCAGTTCGATTCGATAAATGAAAGTGAATATACTATTCGTAAATCTAAACATGAATACAGTTTATCAACACTTGAAGCGGCAGCTCAATTTCTCGAGATTGTAGATCAATGCGAAACTTCGGATCTCTACAAACTTCAAGCAGGCATGGTGAAAGAGCAGATGAAGCGAATGCCTGAAGATGTTAAAGCTCGGTATTAAAGGAAGAAAATGCCAAGCTCGAGACTACAGCGCGGATACACTCGCCGAGGACCCGATTATCGATTCGGCGATCAAGTTGATTTCAGTGAAATCAAACAGACCTTTGGCTTTAAAACCATGACCATTGGTCATTGGGTTACGCCCGAAGAAGCCCGTTTATCCGCCAATTTAATTTATGATGCCCTCGCAGATCTTGCCCAAATATTACAAGTACCGCCACAGGTCATTGGCCTTCGGGGAACACTTAATTTTGCTTTTGGTACAGGCGGTCAACAAGGTGTTCAAGCACATTACGCAGCAAATACGAGAACACTCGCCCTAGCAAAAAATGCCGGTGGTGGCGCACTTGCCCACGAATGGTGGCATGCATTTGATCACTATATTTGCCAGCATTTAATAACACAGCCAAAAAAGCCTTTTGCATCATCAGCTTGGTTACTTTCTACCGAAACAGTATTACACCCACTGAACAATGCTTTAGCAACGTTTTTTGCGCTTATCTTTTTAGATGAACAACATCAAAAACCAAATCGGTATTTTCATACCGCTAAGATTGCTGATAGCGCGAACAAACAGATTTATTACGCACTACCCGAGGAACTAACAGCTCGGATGTTCGAGGCCATTATTGCCTACCACAGCGATATATCAAATTCATTTTTGGCCGCGGGAATTAAGGGTTCAGAACAAGAAAAACTGGGGATTTACCCAGAACATGAACATAGAAAACGATGCGCTGAGCCCATTTTTCACTACTTCAGCGAACTAGGAAAGATTTTATATCACCAGCATAGGTGACTTTACCAAGCCAACTCTTAAATTCAGTAAACGGCAACGGACGTGAAATAAAATAGCCCTGTGCAAAGTCGCAGCCATAGGCCTGCAAACGAATGTAGCTATTGATATCCTCAACCCCTTCTGCCACCACCCTTGAGCCTAAACTGTGCGCCATATCACACGTCGCTTTACATATTGTTTGATTGCTCTTAGATGTCTCAATATCCATCACAAAACTTTTATCAATTTTAAGTTCATCAAATCCAAGTTTACTCAAATATGCAAGTGACGAATATCCAGTACCAAAATCGTCTATCGCCACTTTTACGCCGATTGAACGATAATCATCTAACACCCCTTTAAGTTCAGCTTCTTTTCCTATTGTTACAGATTCCGTGATCTCTATCATTATTTGAGAAGGTGCGAGTGATAATTCATTGATAAGCGTAATAAGCTGTACCGACAACTCTCTTCTACTCAAGTCACGACCAGATACGTTGATTGAAATAACGTGCTCAGGCAATAACTTGGTTATCTCAGCTTGATAATGAAGCGCATGCTCAATCACCCATTCGGTGATCTCATAAATTTGCCCTGAAGACTCCGCAATCGGAATAAATTCATCAGGTGGAATGTAACCAAGTTCAGGGTGAAGCCAGCGCAGTAGCACTTCCGAGCCAAATACCCTGCCAGTCCTGAGGTCTACCTGCGGCTGAAAGAATAAACTGAACTGTTCATGCTCTATCGCACTTTTCAGAAACGAGGTGAGCTTTAATTGTCGCTCAGTCGAAATAGAGCTTTCAACATCAAATAGATGCCAACGTTGGCCATTGTGTGACTTAGTATTAAGAGCCTGCAGAGCGCGCTGGATAAGCTTCTCAGTGGATTTTGCATGCATTGGATAATTCGCTACCCCAACCTCTAGACTATCGACAATCTGCGTGTCTTTATAGCCAACCCCTTCTTCGAATACAGCAGATAAAATACATACATATTGCTCAACTTGACTGACTTCAATTTTACCATCAAGTACGATGGCAAACACTTGGTCTTCTAGGCGATAAATAGGTGTGTTTCCTTTATTTGCAACGGCAGCGCTACCATAAGTATTGATTTGCTCAGAGACCTCTTTGAATAACTTATTGATGTGCTGATTTGCAAAGGTTAAGCCAAAACTCAGTCTTATTGATGGCAGGATCAGTGGTTTAAAAAGCAACAATGTATGCGCTTTATTTTGCTCCTCAAGCTTAGCGAGCGAACCAAACAGGGCGAATTTATTGGGCAGTGCCGTCTCTTTATCAAACTCAGCATAATGAATATACATACGCCGCTTTTCTGCATCATGCCAAACCACAAATAGTAGTAAGAACATTAAATGTAGGCTGATCAACACATGGTTTACGATTGATATTTGCTCACTTGGTTGGATTAATTGACTTCCAGCAAAACCAATTAATACCGCCACCATGGGAGACCAAATTGCGCAGCAAAAATAGACTTCTTTACGACTGTCTTTATCTTGGCTGACCAAAATCATCGTACTTAATACAATTGCACCAATAACCATTATGGACTGAAGTGCAAACGGTAAATTCACTTTCGCAAACGCCACAACGACACCGCTGAGTAAATAGATATAAGCAGTCGTCTTGATGGTTAGCTTAATCTTTCTATCAAGCCTATTTTTAGTAAGAAAATGATGAAAAAACAAAAGGCTGAAGCCGAGTGCAAAACACACAAAGCTGCCACTGTAATGTAAAAAATGAATGCTATTTTGGTAGCTGAAAAAGATATCAGCGAGTCCTTTATGGGTGACGTAAAGGCAGGCTAATGACAGCAAATAGCCACCAACCGAAAGCAGGCTTGCGCGTTTCGAAATAATACCGGTACTGAGCATAAAAATACTCAATAAAAACATTACCCCTAGAAACAACCCGGTTAAAAATAGATGAGCATTAGTATCTTCTATATAAACTTCATAAGGTTCAATACTCACTCTAGACAAGGAAACATAGGGTGATTGAACCTTTACAATGATCGGCTCAATATAGCTATTAGCATCAATCACCAAATGGGGCGAAAAATGGGATAACGATGTATGATTGTTACTTTCGGGGATTTGAGTTAGTTTTCCAATAGGGTCCGTGGTAAAAAACTCAACACTACCCATGGATGGACGTGCAACTGTTAGCACTTGGTCTGACGCCTCATCGCGTACAAGGTTTGTGATTCGAAGCCAAACCGCAACGCCCTTTGGAATAATTACCGTTTCTTGCGATACACTAAATTGGGCCTCGGAAAAGTCACCATAGCCTACTGAAATTAAAGGTCTTGCTTCTATAGTTTCTGCGGCCAGCTGCGTTTCAGCAGTAGCCAACATCGCAAAGATGCAACACACAATTATTGTAAACATCAGTGTGGCATACCTAGCAGCGCTAAGCCACATACCCATTCTCCTTGAGTCACTTTGACGGTGATTTATCAGCCTATTCGTTATGCAAAAAACCAAGCGTTAACGTTCAAGAAAAACACCAACTCGAATACATTGGCTATGAGCTTCTCTTTGCAAACCAGGAAGCAACGTCATTCGCGCGCTAATACCTATTTCACTTTGTCTACTGCTACCATGTGCATGGCGCTTTCGCCGACAACATAAAAAACGCATTACAATAAGTATGGTTTGGATCAAAGCAAATGCAAAAATATTATTGAATTTAAATCGTTATGGCTATTTGATGGGAAATCAAAAATGTAAAGATGGCATGCCGTTTAGATAAGCTGAGGGGCTTGTCTAAACTCGGAATAACAACTTGTTTTCTAGTCGTTGTTATTCCCAAGGTCAGCGTCAGATTTGCTACACAAATCCTCTCGCCTACCTATTCAATTAACTGTCGTCACTAATACGCGAAGCAACCGCACTATTTTGATCCTTATATTTGGCGTCTTTACGCTCGTTATAAGGGAATTGCGCAGCACTTGTCATCGTTTCAAAGCTCATCGCACCTATTTTCATGTTTGGCCTAAGTGCCAAAGGCAACTTACCTGAGTTATAGAACTCTAATACGATGTTTCCAGACCAGCCGGGATCAATACGATGCGCAGTAACATGAACCATTAAACCTAGCCTAGCCAGCGACGAGCGGCCATCTAACCAACCAACAAGGTCGGCTGGTAGCGTTACTTTTTCATACGTCATTGCCAGCGCCAGCTCACCAGGGTGCAAGAAAAACGCTTGGCCATCTTCTAACACAATTTCGTCACTCATGATGGATTCCATCGCGGCATTGATCTGATCTTTAGGACCACTGAGATCAACGTAAGGCGCGGCATGGTCCTGAAACACTCTAAACTTGTTACCCAGTCTTAAATCCACGGTAACGCCCGAAATCATATCTGGCTTAGGTGTAGGTTCGATGATTATGCGTTGTTGTTCAATCGCTTCTCGAATATGGGTATCCGATAATCTCATTCTTAATCTTCCGTCATCACAATCTCAACACCCGATGTTGAGTCTGATTGGTAATATAACATACTGGCAACCAGTTGGGCACAATCAACATAGTGATCTGCTATACCATGATTGTCAGTCTTACTTTCTGAATTAGGCTCACGGACTGTGGCAATGATATCTTCGCCCTGCTCCGTTGCTGTTCTGATCTGTTCGTTGAGCGGTACTTCCGCAAGCAAAGGCACACCATAGCGACTCGCCAACGTGGTGCCACCAGAGTGACCAAAAATATGGTTGCGGCTACCGCATTGCTCACAATTGAAGTAACTCATATTTTCGACCAAACCTAAAATGGGGAGCTGCACTTTTTCAAACATCGCGATGCCCTTCTGTGCATCTGCAAGCGCCAAGGTCTGCGGTGTGGTGACAATCACCGCACCACTGGCAGGCACTTTTTGCGTCATGGTAAGTTGGATATCTCCTGTGCCTGGTGGCATATCAACAATCAGATAATCCAGCTCGCCCCAATCCGTTTCATTTAACAATTGAGTAAGCGCTTGAGAAGCCATTGGTCCTCGCCAAACAGTGGCGTCCTCTGCTGGAACCAAAAAGCCAATAGACATGGCTTTAATGCCCGACTTTTCAATTGGTAGTAAGGTTTTATCATCTTTCGCCTGAGGCTTTTCATCCTCAAGAGCCAATAAACTCGGTAGCGAAGGGCCATAAATATCAGCATCTAGCACACCGACTTTCGCGCCTTGAGCACGTAGCGCATACGCCAAGTTAATCGCAGTGGTAGACTTACCCACCCCGCCCTTACCTGAGGCAACAAGAATAATATGTTTAATAGCTTTAAACTTTGGTCTGCCGACAACGACGACTTTCGATATCACCTCAACGGCCTTGCCTAAGTGTTGCTGTAGATAATTAGCAACATCTTGGTCGCATTGGATGGCAAATGGAAAATTAATTTGTACTTGAATTTGCGCCTTTGATTCTTGTGTTTTGATCACCCAATTTGCATCAATGCCCACTGGTAATGCAGCACTACGATAGCCATTTAAAAGCTCAATGATTGCCTGTTTGGTGTTTTTTCCCTTGGCAAACCATTTTTCCAGTCCAAACATACAAATTAAACTCCTCTGGGTGATGAAAATAGCCACGGAATTATGTAACATTCAACTCATTAAAACCAGTCAATTCGCGGTTCATGGTCTGAACGAAGGTGAGTCACTAAGCACACTTGTCCATTCAAGTGTTAACTCGGTGAATAATCAACCAATTCAACACCATCACTTAGAAAGATCGCGCTAAATTCATGGAATCGTTATGACGAAGAGAAAAATTCTCATTACCAGTGCATTACCATACGCAAATGGCCCCACACACTTAGGCCACTTGCTGGAATATATTCAAACCGATATTTGGGCTCGCTTCCAAAAGTTACAAGGCCATGAAGCCTATTATGTATGTGCAGACGATGCGCACGGCACGCCAATCATGCTAAATGCACAGAAGCAAGGTATCACGCCTGAAGAAATGGTTAAGCAGGTGGGTATTGAGCGTCAGCGTGACTTTGCAGACTTCAATATCGAGTTTGATAACTATCACAGCACACACAGTGACGAAAACCGTGAACTAAGCGAGCTAATCTACACTCGTTTAGACGAAAAAGGCCATATCAAAAAGCGCACGATTTCACAGTTATTTGATCCAGAGAAAGGCACTTTCCTACCAGATCGTTTTGTTACTGGCACTTGCCCGACTTGTAAGTCTGAAGATCAAAATGGCGACAGCTGTGATGCTTGCGGTGCAACCTACAGCCCAACAGAATTGATTGAGCCAAAATCAGTGATGTCTGGTGCGACACCCATCTTGAAAGATTCAGAGCATTACTTCTTTGACTTACCGGCATTCGAAGACATGCTAAAAACATGGCTACGCTCAGGTAGTCTGCAATCTGAAATGGCGAACAAGTTAGACGAATGGTTTGCAGACGGCTTACAGCAGTGGGATATCAGCCGCGACGCCCCCTATTTTGGTTTTGAAATCCCAGGCGCGCCTGGCAAGTATTTCTATGTTTGGTTGGATGCACCAATCGGTTACATGGCAAGCTTCAAAAACCTTTGCGAGAAACAAGGCCTAAACTTTGACGAGTTTTGGGGTGAAGGCTCCGACACCGAGCTTTACCACTTTATCGGTAAAGACATCATCTACTTCCACAGCCTGTTTTGGCCTGCAATGCTAGATGGCGCTAACTTCCGCAAACCAAATAACGTATTCGCTCACGGCTTTGTCACCGTGAATGGCGCTAAGATGTCTAAGTCAAAAGGCACTTTTGTAAAGGCTCGTACCTATCTTGAGCATTTAGATCCTGAGTATCTACGTTATTACTACGCAGCTAAACTAAACAGCGGCGTTACGGATTTAGACCTCAACCTAGAAGATTTTGCAGCACGCGTAAACTCAGATTTAGTAGGTAAAGTGGTAAACATCGCGAGTCGCTGCGCAGGCTTTATTACTAAGAAATTTGACGGCAAGCTAAGCGGCTCTGTCATGGACGAAGCGCTACTAACTAGCTTTGTTGCTGCAAAGGATTCAATCGCGACACATTTTGAAAACCGCGAATACAGCCGCGCAGTGCGTGAGATCATGACCCTTGCTGACAAAGCAAACCAGTTTATTGATGCCGAAGCGCCTTGGGTGCTTGCAAAGAATGAAGAGACGCTTGAGCGTGCACATCAAGTGTGCTCTATGGGTCTTAACCTATTCCGCGTATTACTGACTTATTTAAAGCCAATCCTTCCAGGTATGGCGAAAAATGTTGAAGCTTTCTTAAATACCGAGCTTACTTGGGAAAGCGTTGACAACGCCCTTGTTAATCATGAAATCAATAAGTTTAAGGCACTAATGCAGCGTGTTGAACTTGATAAAGTGAATGCGATGATCGAGTCTTCGAAAGAAAGTCTTGAAAAGAAAGTGGGTGGTCAATCTGTAGCAGCAGATCCGAATAGCCCGCTTGCCAAAGAGCCAATCGCTGCGGAAATCGAATTCGATGATTTTGCCAAAGTTGATCTGCGTGTCGCAAAAATTGCCAACGCAGAGCATGTTGAAGGTGCAGACAAACTGCTTAAACTTACGCTTGATTTAGGTGGTGAAACGCGCCAAGTGTTTGCTGGCATTAAGTCAGCTTATGCACCTGAAGATCTTATCGGCAAGTTAACAGTAATGGTTGCAAACCTAAAACCTCGCAAGATGCGTTTTGGTATGTCAGAAGGCATGGTGTTGGCTGCAGGCCCAGGTGGTAAAGAAATTTACATCTTAAATCCAGACGAGGGCTCACAGCCTGGCATGCGAGTGATGTAATCACCCTATTACTTGTATACAAATAAAGGCAGGCTTCTATCTAGAAGCCTGCCTTTATTTTTGCTCAGATCAAACCTTCGCGCCAAATTTCATTATCGAAAATTAACCAAGCCGCGACCAGATACAAACAGCCGCCGTAAAACCGATTCAACCATTTATTATAATTTGGGTCATTCGACACTCGCGCCAACAAATCACCAGCTTTAATCCACACCAAATGCACCGAAATGTTGAGTATCGCAAGCCATAACACCAGAATTAAATTGCCCAACGCGCCGAAGGTATCATTTGCTTACCCACTAAAAAGCGTAAACATAATAAAGACTAATACCCATCCTTTGCGATTCAATATTTACACAACTAGGGCCTGTTGACCTTTGCTGTTTGATTTTTGTTCTCCTGAGTGTGTTTTGATCGCGACGCTCGACTTGCCGCCTAGTAATCTAAGCAAAAGTTGAGCAACAATGAACAAAGCGCACTCAGGGGAACCCAAAGGGCAGCGCTTGATTGGCATTTCTACTGTGTTATCGCCTAACTTACATAGAATAACTATGCTACGCAGGCTCTGCCTTGTATAAATACCAATCAAACTGCTGCAAAAACAAACTTGAAAGATCAACAGGCCCTAATCTAATCGCTTTTTAAAGCGCATCGTCGCAATCATAAAGCCAATCACACTAAAGGCGACCAAACAGAGTAAATCAAAATACAAATCGCTAAAGTGCGCGCCTCGAAGAACTACAGCTCGGATCGACCTTACATAATGTGTGGCAGGTAAGATCTCTGCAAGGTATTGCGCCGCTCTTGGCATCGCGGCAAATGGGAACATAAACCCAGATAGCAATATTGCAGGCAGTAACACAAAGACCGTCATTTGCATTGCTTGCAATTGGTTTTTGGCTTTAGTGGAGATCAGCAGTCCCAAGGTAAGGCTCGCGGTGATAAACAACAACGTCACGATAAGTAGACTTGGCATATCAAAATTGAGCGGTACATCAAATAGCCAATGTCCTAAAAATAGTATTATCGCCATTTGAATAAAGCCAACAAGAATGTAAGGTAGAATTTTACCTAACATTAGTTCGGTTGGCCGAACCGGTGTGGTGATAAGAAATTCCATATTACCCTGCTCACGCTCTCTAACCAGCGCTGATGAGGTAAATAGGATCATCGTCATCGTTAATATAATAGCAATCAAACCGGGAATAATATTAACCGACGAACGTTTCTCTGGGTTAAAGTAATTTTGCAGCGCAAAAGCTGGATCTGGCAGTGCAGGCATAGGTAACCTTTTGATGCTAATAGGCAACTTACTGAGCCCTGCCACGGCACCACTTAATAACGGATCGGAACCATCAATCAACCACTGCGCAACGCTATGTTGCGCTGTACTATTACCCACTTTATAGCCACTTAGTTGATAATCACGATTGAGCTGCCGACGCACAAAATCAGCAGGAATAACCAACACGGTATTCACCTTTCCTCGGGTAATGGCCTGCTCAGCCGCCGCAATTGAATCGTAATAGCCGATAAAGTCAACAACTCTCTGCCTTGTATAAATACCAATCAAACTGCTGCAAAAACAAACTTGAAAGATCAACAGGCCCTAATCTAATCGCTTTTTAAAGCGCATCGTCGCAATCATAAAGCCAATCACACTAAAGGCGACCAAACAGAGTAAATCAAAATACAAATCGCTAAAGTGCGCGCCTCGAAGAACTACAGCTCGGATCGACCTTACATAATGTGTGGCAGGTAAGATCTCTGCAAGGTATTGCGCCGCTCTTGGCATCGCGGCAAATGGGAACATAAACCCAGATAGCAATATTGCAGGCAGTAACACAAAGACCGTCATTTGCATTGCTTGCAATTGGTTTTTGGCTTTAGTGGAGATCAGCAGTCCCAAGGTAAGGCTCGCGGTGATAAACAACAACGTCACGATAAGTAGACTTGGCATATCAAAATTGAGCGGTACATCAAATAGCCAATGTCCTAAAAATAGTATTATCGCCATTTGAATAAAGCCAACAAGAATGTAAGGTAGAATTTTACCTAACATTAGTTCGGTTGGCCGAACCGGTGTGGTGATAAGAAATTCCATATTACCCTGCTCACGCTCTCTAACCAGCGCTGATGAGGTAAATAGGATCATCGTCATCGTTAATATAATAGCAATCAAACCGGGAATAATATTAACCGACGAACGTTTCTCTGGGTTAAAGTAATTTTGCAGCGCAAAAGCTGGATCTGGCAGTGCAGGCATAGGTAACCTTTTGATGCTAATAGGCAACTTACTGAGCCCTGCCACGGCACCACTTAATAACGGATCGGAACCATCAATCAACCACTGCGCAACGCTATGTTGCGCTGTACTATTACCCACTTTATAGCCACTTAGTTGATAATCACGATTGAGCTGCCGACGCACAAAATCAGCAGGAATAACCAACACGGTATTCACCTTTCCTCGGGTAATGGCCTGCTCAGCCGCCGCAATTGAATCGTAATAGCCGATAAAGTCAACAACTTGAGTATTGGCTGCGGTTTGGATCAACTGTCTGGATTGATAAGTCTGACTAAAATCAACAATACCTGCGGAAACATGTCTCACATCAGTATTAATTGCATAACCAAATAGCAACAGCTGCGCCAATGGCAACATCACAATCATCGCAAAGGTAATACGGTCGCGTGCCAGCTGCATAAACTCTTTACTGACGATGGCATTTAACCTACGCAAGCTCAGCATAGCCCCTCCCTGTGCTCGTTACAAACACATCCTCGAGGTTAGCGCGAGTGAAATCCACTTCGTAACCACCTCCAGATTCAGCTCGCAATAATGCCAGAGGTTGTGATTCTTTTTTGTTTATCAACACCCTAAGGCGAGCACCTATTTGGGAGACGGAAATCACACTCGGTAATGAAGCTAAACGTGTTTTTAATGCCGCGACGTCGTCACCCACAACTTCGCACACCGAAACCTTTAACTGTTCCATCAGCGCTATGGGACTATCATCCGCACGCTTTACACCTTGCTCTAAGATAGCAAGCCGGTGACAACGCTCTGCCTCGTCCATATAATGGGTAGACACTAAAATGGTCGTGCCCTGCGCACTTAAACTAAATAACTGCTCCCAAAATGCGCGTCGATTTTCGGGGTCAACCGCTGACGTCGGTTCATCTAAAAAGAGCAACTCTGGTTTATGAATAACTGCGGCAGCAAGTGCAAGGCGCTGTTTTTGTCCGCCACTCAACGCACCGGACTGCACCGATTTTTTATCTTCTAATTGGTATTCCTGTAGCAGCTCAGCCACTCTATGCTTAACATCATTGCGTGATAAACCATAAATTTTCGCCACAAACTCGAGATTCTCCAGCACACTTAGCGACTCATATAGGGAGAATTTTTGCGTCATGTAGCCTAATCGATTACGCAAGCTTTCACCATGTGCCTGGACATCCTTTCCCATAATACTGACATGACCTGTGGTTGGTGTTAACAGTCCAGTCAACATCCGGATTGTGGTTGATTTTCCGCAGCCATTTGGCCCTAGAAAACCGTAGATTTCCCCCTGTTTTACGGTAAGATCTAGGTCAGAAACTGCCCAATAGTTGTTAAATTTCTTACCCAAACCTTCACTTTGGATCACGATTTCCTTAGTCATTTTGCAGTTCCACCCATACCGGCGTGCCTGAAGGGACAGTCACTTTATCAGTGAGCACCACTTCCACCACATACATCAAACGTGCTCTTTCCTCTTGTGAAAGTGCAAAATAAGGCGTGAAGCTCGCGCTTTGGCTAATGTAGCTGACGGCGCCTTGTAGACTTTTATCACTGCCATCGAAATGCACGTTTAGCACACTTCCCAAAGAGACTTTAGCAAGCTGGGTTTGCGGTAGATAAAGCCGTGCGAATGTTTTGTCGTCAGCAGCCAGCAAAATAATCGGTGCACCTTTAACCGGACGCTCACCAACAAGCCAAGGTAAATCTTCGACAATGCCGGAAGTGGGTGCTTTAAGGGTAAGCTCAGCGAGCTGTTTGTTGGCAATAATTAGCTGTGTTTGTGCTTCTGCAATTGCGATTTTTGCTTGCTCAATTGTCTCCTCTCTCGTACCATTTTCAAGCTCATTCAGACGTTCTTGGGCCTCTTGCAAAATACCAAGTGTCGACTCAACATTGGCAGAGGCGGTATCCACCCTATCTTGAGAGGTCAACTTGTCTTTGATTAACTGCCTCTGTCGAACAAGTTGCCGCTGAGCTTCTTCCCAAGCGGCTTGGGCTGCATGCACCCTTGCTTTGGCTTGTTTGACTTGCTCAACTCGGGTGCCTGAGAGTAACAATCGATATTGCGCTTGCAAGCGCGCGATTTGCTGTTCAATGGCATTAACCTGTTGTTGCTGCACCACGTCATCGATTTTCGCCAGTGGCTGTCCTTTTACCACTTTATCGCCGCGCTCTACCAGCAACTCAACTAATAACTCTCCGGTTGGGCTGCTGATCTGCACCTGAGGTCGTTCGATAATGCCGAAGATTTTACGCTCGGGTTTAGAGCAACCAACCAAAAGCGTCAGTAACACAAAACTAATGATGTAAAACGGTGTTTTCATGATGTTTTCCGTTCAATGTGCTGGGATAGAAACACGTTAAAAATAGCTTGCTGATGTTTGCCAAGGGTGCGCCACAGCTCAGTATCCGAGTTTTCGATACCAAGTAGCGGCTGCATCACTGGTGGCACCAAAAAAGGAAATGCCGACAAGCCAAGGCAGGTTAAAAGTAACCATTCAGCTCGAATGGGCTCTACAGGCGAAAGCGTTTGAAAGGTCGAATTTAAGGTACTGACACCGTTCTCTACATGCTCAAAGAAAATCTTTTTTATGATTTCATGCTCTTTAGAGTGTGTATCATGTAGTGCCATAAAAATGATCTTAGGTAGCGTTGGGTATTGGCTCATCACCTGAAAGTAGCGCTCTATAAACTGAGTTAAAATGAGCGGTGAGAGTTCGCGTAACTGTGATTTTTTAATCCCTTCAAGCAAGCTCAGTAGAGGTGCTGCAACTTCGCGAAATACCGCTTCAAACAGTCCCGCTTTATCGCCGAAGTAGTACTTAATCAAAGCAATGTTAACCTCTGCAAGGTCCGCAATTGCTCTGGTCGTGACTCGATTATATCCGCGGTTAATAAACAAACATTTACCATCGGTGATTAGCTTTTCTCTCGGGGTAACAGCGGCTTCCGTTAGCTTATTTGTCATGTTTCAGCTCCATTAATCACTTGATTAATATACTAGGACAAATGCGCAAGCTTCACGACAGCTTTCGTTAATCAAAAAAGAGGAAATGATTAATCACTAATCTACATCAAGCTTTCATTGGTTATCTGACCTTTTCGTGGACAGGCACACAAATTGAGTAAATTATGACGTGATTACAAGTCCATTATCGTGGATAGTCACTTAATAGTTGATATTCAAATAGCGAAGTAAACACAGCAAAAAGCCGAATTTCATCGGCTTTTGAAATGCTAAAAATTGCTTCACTTAGCCAGAGAGTTTTGGCGATAACTCTGCTCTCGTGCCCTTCTATCACGCTGGTACCTAGCTCCTGTAGGCAAGGCGCATTTACACACCAATAGCTGGGCAGTTAGCGCTAAAACTGGTTGCTAGAAAGGCATTAATTATCTGAAGTTCAGATTAACTTAGTGCAGTTTCATTTTTGGCCGTACCACTCTTAGCACCTTTTCGCTTATCCATAGTGCAAAGGTTTTTGCGATACCATGAATTGCGCGCTGATGCATTCTATACAGTGAGATATACATGAATCGCGCTATCTTGCCTTCAATAAAAAAGCTATTGCTGGTTAGGTTTCCCATTAAACTACCAACGGTGCTGTAACGAGATAAATTCACTAAAGAGCCGTGGTCACTATAGATAAACTCTTGTAAAGGTAGATTTTTTAGTGTCGCGATTAGATTTTTCTCTACACATTGCGCCATTTGATGGGCCGACTGAGCACGCGGCGGCACTTGAGTGCCATCCGCTTGGGTAAACGCGCAGCAATCACCGATGACATAAATATGCTCATCTACACTGCTTTGTAAGTATTGATTTACCTTAATTTGATTATTGCGAGTAAGCTCAAACAGCCCAATCTCTTTAATAAAGTCAGGTGCTTTTACCCCCGCAGCCCACACCTTGATGTCTGCCTTTAGCTGTTCATCTTCTTTAGTAATAAAACTGTCTTCGGTTGCCTGCTTTACTTGGGTGCCTTCTCGCACCGTGACACCTAGCTTCACAAGCTCCCGTTTAGCTGAATTAGCAATACGCTCAGGTAGTGCTGGTAATATTCGAGGACCTGCTTCTATTAAATCAATACGAAGGCGTTTGGCCGTCATTTTACTCAGCCCGTACATTTTCAACATGTCTGATACATGATACAGCTCGGCAGAAAGCTCAACGCCAGTAGCACCACCACCAACAATGCCAATGGTTAACGAGTGCTTTGGATCGTCGTCTTGGTGTAAGCGTGTAAAGTTATCGAGGAGTGCATGCTGAAATCGCTCAGCTTGCTGATTTGAATCGAGAAAGAAGCAATGATCCTTGACCCCCGGCGTATTAAAATCATTGCTAATACTACCAATGGCAAGCACTAAATAATCATAGCTGACTTGTCGCTCTGGGAGGATACGATGACCGAGTTCATCTCTTAGCTCGCTCAGCGTGATGGTGTTATTGCTTGAGTCTACGTGGCTAAAACTGCCGAGTTGAAATTGATAATAATGCTTTGCTGCATGAGCAGAATAAACCACTCCATCTAAGTCAGCGTCAATAGACCCTGTCGCGACTTCATGAAGCAGCGGTTTCCAAATATGACTGCGATTTTTATCAATTAATAAGATTTCTGCTTGGCGTTTTTTTCCGAGTTTATGCCCTAATTGTGTTGCCAACTCTAAGCCACCAGCACCACCACCGACTATCACGATTTTAGGAAGTTGCGTATTCATCATGTTGCCCTTAAAAGTATAATACTTAAGTACTCTAGGGTCTTAGAAAAGCACTTAGGTATTTCAAATCCATCATGAAATACCTTGTCTGGCAACGCCTTCAATTATGCGCTTTTTTAGTCTGTTTGTCAGTAAGACTTAGTCACTACATAGTGCTACTCGTTATATAGCGTTGACTCTCAACCCTCACTTTTTCCATAACATACCAAACCCAAAACTCCCCTCCTCAAAATTTACCAAACAATAAATTAAACGCTGTAATACCTTGTAATAGAAATGAAGCAATAATATAAATAGATTATTAACAACAAACACAGCTGGCAACAATAATGATGTATCAATAACATAACGACAAGGATCTGAATAATGACTACACCCAACCTAGGTAGAATTGCGGTGAATAAAACAACGTTACTAATGCTGAGAAAAAAAAGCCCTAAGTAGAGAAAAGCTTGCTGAAAACTGTAGAAACCAACGCTTCCCAGTATCGGTTTCCACAATAAAACGAGCAGAATCTGGTAATCGAGTACTCTGCAGAACTATTCAAAATTTAGCAAAGTACTTCCAGGTCAGTATTGATACATTAATCGATCAAGCAGAGTCTCCTTTATGGCTATATAGCTATTTGTTAAAAGACGAGCCCACTCCATTATATGGAAGAGAATGGGAGCTTAATCAATTACATATCATTTTTAGTAGAGCGGTGGCGTTACCTTGCGCTCAAACCATCTTACTACTGGGTATGACAGGAATAGGTAAAAGCGCGCTACTCAATTCCTTTGTTTGCCACTTAAAGAGAGCGGAGAAAAACTACCTCCTATTTACTACAAACTCCTGCTTAAATCACAACAACCCTCACTTTTTTGTTGCCAATTTTGTTCGCTCATTATTGCTTGTTAAGGCACATAGTGAAGTAGAGTTAGGCCATCAAATAGACCTCGTTTCTAGCACACCGCTGAGCGCAATTCGTATGCGTCAATGGGCGGACTTGCCTTTAAATTCTGCTCACAAGCAGGCGCTTCGTCAATTTTCAGACGAGCGCTTAAGGTTGCTTGATAGAACCGTAGTCAGTGATTTACTGAAATATCTCAATCACAAAAAAGTGCAAGCGATCTTGATAGACGATGCACACACTCTTAGCGAGCAAAGCAGATATTTTTTGAGCATACTTACACAAGTCCAATGTCATTTTGGTATTTTGTTTATCCTGTCTGCCCAGAAAAAAAATGCTTTTACTCATCCTCCCAAATGGCTCTCCTCTGCACATATTATCTATCTAAAGCCACTAGATATCAGTTCGATGCAGCAATTAGCACATCACACATTATTGAGCCGAGATATGCTTCCGTGCAAACATCAACATAGAACCGCTATTGCCTTAAAACGGGCATGTGGTAACCCATTATTTTTAATTCAACTACTTTGTGTCACCCATCCCCAATCAGAACTTCCTGAAACCCTACAGCAACTCACTCAACACTACCTCAACTCGATGCCATGTGAAGTTGTAAATACCCTTAAGTTTGCAGCGCGAATTGGACAACACTTCGATACGAAACAACTTCACCAATTTAATGAACATAAAAAAATCCGTGCTCCCTTGTGTGTGTTACACAAAATGTTGAGCAGTGGATTGATAACCCAAGACGCTGAACACTACAGTTTTGTGCACCCTCTCGTATGGGAATCTCTGAGAAGTCACGCAAACGACTTAGAACTGGATTGGTATAAACACCATCAATCTAATACACAAAACCAAGTGACCCCTATCTGAGCCAATATCTGAGTCGAAATATCCATATCGTTTCCTTAGCCCCATAACATGCCATTCAAATGAACCTTGAATGGCATGTTTTCTGCAATATGAGAAATAAGGAAACACCATGTCCATACTCGTAAAATTAACACCTTCAGCACAACCTTGGATTGGCAGTAGTGATGTACTTTTCAAACTGAAACAGCAAATTCAACATTTAGCACAATGTGATTTACCCATACATATTGTTGGTCAACCCGGTTCTGGGAAACATTTAGCCGCTTGCCATATTCATGAGCTGAGTAAATCGCATTCTGAAGATATGATTGTATCGTGTGTAAACCATTGGCAAGGTCAATGCGCAGCAACCCTATTAGAAGAGCTTGTCAACCGAGCTCAAAGCGGTACCATTTACCTCAAAAATGTCGACGCACTGACCCAAGTGCAGGCCGAGTCAATCAAAGACTACTGGCTCACCCTTTCCCCGCAGTCTCCCACGCCACGATTAATCACCTCAACTAGCGCGGAAAAACAAACCTCTGCAGACACACACATGCAGTCCAACTCCTTTTTGAGTTGGTTGCATTATCATTGTCTTGAGCTACCCATACCTCCTCTTTACAACCGTAAAGAAGACATCATTGCCCTAATAAACCACTACAAACATACTTGTAAACATCTCGCCAAACTGCAATTTCAAGGACCTGCGCTAGAAGTCTTAACCAGTTATGATTGGCCACATAACGTAAAACAGCTCAAACGTTGTTTAGACAAACTGACGTTCTTATGTGAGCAACCAGAAATCACTAAACAGACTCTGTTGACTCTATTCCCCGCAATGGAAAATAAACCTTCACCAACTACGGGTAATCTTATCCCACTAAAACAAGCTGAATGCGATTTTACCCAAGCTATGCAAACACTGATATCCTGCGATGATGAGCACAGTTACACCCCTTCAGATAGTCGTGAGGGGGTCGACTTTACTCCGTTATCACCGCTTAGGCCTGTCAACAAACCTCATCCTGCTTTAGCAAGAGCGCTGCAATATATTGATGACAATTTTAAGAAGCCACTGAGCCTAAGCGAGGTTGCCAATTATGCGTGCGTCAGCCCTTCTCATCTCTCGTTCTTATTCAAACGTTATGTTGGACAGTCATTTAAACAAACTTTGCTACGAATAAGGATCAAGACAGCAATGACGCTTTTGCGTGAAGACCCTTATAGTCAAGTGACTGAAGTATGTGACGATGTCGGCTTCTCCGATCTGAGCTTTTTTGTTAGAAAGTTTAAGTCCGTCGTTGGCGTCAGTCCTGGTGCCTACCGAGATCACCGTACAAAACACTGAATAACGGTACAACCGTATGCTGAATGCACCTCTCGTGTTCAGCACTTAGTTAGCTGTAGCAACGGTTAGAATATTTCTTAGTGACCAGATTCAATTTTTGGTATTTCACCTCTGGTGATTCAGATAAATCTACCAAGTAGTTCCTGAGTTATACCAACAATTATGCGAAGTACTGCCAATTCTAACCCTACTGCGTTTTCTATACTAACCTCAGTGTTTAGGAGCTCCATCTAGCTTGTTAGACCTAAGCACCACTCATATTTTTTTTCGTCAAACTTAAAGCTAAAAAGGTGGAATTATGGCATTTCCAACAGCAGTAAACGATCAAATTACCGACTCAGTCACTCAGGCAAACGTAAAGGTATTAGGCGACGCTCCAGCGATGTCTATGGGTAACTTATTTCAAGCTACCTCTCAGGCATTAGCTAACGCGGCACACAATGCGACATCAGCTCAACAACAAGCTGCAATGACAGCGCAAGCGGCAACAACGATGGGGGTGACTACTTTATACTCTATTGACACCGCAACCACAGGTATTGCAACAAAAAGTATTCTTCAACCTCAGAAACAGCCGGTTGCTGGATTAGGTTAATTCTCGGCTCCCCGATACTTGTTCAACATCGCGCACAGCAGCGACTCAACGAAGACGCTTATCTGGGAATGTGAGATACCTACAAACACAGCTAACGATATTTAGGCTGAACTTGTTAATGACAATAAGGATAACACTATGGCTTTTCCAACCGCTGTAAATAGTCAAATTACAGACTCTGTTACACAAGCCAATGTACAGGTGCTAGGCGATGCGCCTTCTATCGCTATGGGAAACCTCTTTCAGGCAACTTCTCAGGCATTGGCGAACGCGGCTCACAACGCAACGGCCGCACAACAACAGGCAAATATTACTGCGCAAGCAGTAACAACAATGGGCGTAAATTTACTTTACTCCATTGACACTGCAACGACTGGCATCGCGACAAGTAAGATTTTTGCATAACGTACTCGGTTCAGTCACAAACTAACGGGCTTTAACGCCTAGATATTTAATACTTTAAAAGGAAGATAGTTATGGCATTTCCAACAGCTGTAAACAGTCAGATCACTGACTCAGTCTCACAAGTAAATACGAAAGTACTCGGTGACGCACCTGCTGTAGCAACTGGTAACTTTATGATTGCTACAAGCCAAGCACTCTCAAACGCTGCACACAATGCAACAACTGGACAGCAAAATAACAATGTGACAGCTCAAGCCGCATTGGTGCAAGGCGTAGATACCCTAATGAGTATCAATACGGCAACTACGGCGGAAGGCATCACTAAAGTCTACCGTTAAGTGCTAAGTCGTACTGATGGATCCAACATCAGTACGACTTTACTCACAAAGACTTAAGTGCTGCTCAATTGGAGAAATACCATGTTACCCCTTGTCGAAGCACACACTTTTTCGCTCGGTGTAGCCGCCATCACGATGGGAAACTCTATCTCTTTATTGATGGAGAACGCCGTGCAGAACGAAGCTCGAGGTCAGATGATATCCAGTGCAAGTGTAGCACAGTGCTGTGCACTCATTATCAGCTCTGGCGTAGCTTCCGTTAAACCAGGATAAGAAAGGAATTAACAAAATGAGTACAGTAAACGACCAAATCTCTGATTCAGTGAATCAAGTTAATACCCTATTGACGGGCTCTGCTCCAATGCAATCTATGGGCATGCTCAATATTGCAGCAACCGAAACTATGGGGATGTCGATGTATAACGCCGTCACAGCACAGCAAAACGCGCAAACTTCGGCCTCTGCTGCTGCGGCAGCGAGCTGTGCAAAAATGCTACAGCAGTCACCGCCTAAACCAGAAAAGCCCAAAGCGCCTGAAGAACAACTGGATCTAAGCAAAATTGAAGAGGTAGTACAAAAACTCCTGCATCAATACCTCGACCCTGATAGCAAAAAAAGCACCTAGAGGTAAACCCAACATAACTTAAATTAACTGAGGCAAAGCATATGAATGAGTTAACAAATGTCGGGCCATCAACACAAGCGACGCTTGATATCATCAAAAATGCCAGCTTAAGCGGCGAGCTAAATAAACTCTCTGGTGCCGGTAAGGCTTATCAGTCAGTTTCTCAATCAACGGCAATTGCAATTCAAGATGCAACCGACAACCTAAGAAATATCAATACCATGGCGACTACCGCAATGGGGGTTGCGATTTCACAAATGCTGACGACTGGTAAGGTCGAAGAATACAACAGTATCATCGAAGCGGCTAACAAGATGGTTGAAAACGGTACGAAAAACTTTGGCGATGTCGGTAGTTCTGCCAGTGATCTACTCAATAACTTTCCAAGTGGTGGAAGCTAATGGGGGCTCACGTCACTGACGCTAGCACGGGAGGCAAGCATGACGATCGTAGTGAATAACATAGAAATTGAGCAGTTGGCGCAATTTTCCGACAAAACGCAAACCTTGATCCAATTTTTAAATCAGGGAAAAGAGAGTGTCAACGCCCTCATACAACAGAGCGAGATAATGCGCTTTTCGTCAGAAGCGCAATTTATCGAGCAGCTTTACTTGGGATTGATGAATTCAACGTTGATCTACTTACATCATATTCCCATTTCAATCGATGTGAAAAAACTACTCGAGTTGACTACTAATGATCTCAGAGACCTCGCGACCTTGAGCAATCGAGACTCTGAAAAAGGCAAAGCAATTTTAGATGATCTATTAACCAAATATCATCTGTTAGATAGTACGATTCTGAACAAAATTGCACTATTTTATCGCCGTTATAACTTGAGTTACCATGCTCTGGGTTGGAGCGCCTCATTTAAGGATCAACTCAACTTATACCATGTTATTTGTTATTGTGAGCGTTGCTATGAACTATCAAATCAAACCGTTATCCCAGCTTGCCAATGGGCAACTCAGCAGGCACAAAATCTAAGTGAATTTGCTCGATATTTATGTATTTACCTTGAGTGGAAAAAGCGCTCACTAAGTCCTATTAGTGCGCTAAATGACGCAATTACTAACCTCTCTCCGGTGGTTAATGCCAACTTAGATTCTCCTGTGGTCACCTACGAACTTCAAGCTATTGATCTACACAATGCGATTAAGCAATGGCATGAAAGTGGAAAATATCTGGGCTTTAGCAGTTTCAGCGCAGGCTTGCTTAATATCGTGCTTAACATAGACCTAGGTAAGGGCGATTTAGTGCAAGCTGCAAATGACTATCTTGAAACGCTTCAACATACGCTAATCAACTCATTAGCGAAAGACAGCTATATCTGTCAGGCCGGCCAGTGCCGGCACTATTTATATGACCTATATCACAGCGAAGCGTTGCTTGATGTTGATAGCCAAGGGTGTCTGAGTGTGCAAAATCACTGGCCGCTGGTTGCATAATAAGAGGACTGAACAATGAATACCAAAAATCAAAAGGTTACAGCGCTTGGTGAACTCTCTCAAGCCGTTATGCCGAAACAAATGAATAGCATTTTAGCCGACATTGATACCATGCTTAACCGCGCACAACACACTATAGATATGTCATTACAGCAATCTTCACAGCTAATTGAACAGTCTCGTCAACATCTCGCCAGCATTCATAATGCGCTCGAGAGTGAGACTCAAATAAACCAATCTGACGCTCACGAAACGCCCTACCAAGATACATTACTGCAAGCGCAAGTAACACAATTAGAGGACCAGCAAGCACAGATAGAGCAAGTATATACGGAGCAGGAAGTCGCAGCTCGCCAAAGTGCTGAGGCCGCACAACAAGCGATGGAAGAAACGCTAAAAAACATGGAAAAGCAGCTAATGCATCAAAATCAAGTCTTTCAACATGATGTAATGCAGCGCAGTGCTGACACGCAAGGCGAATAAAACAAGTTGCAGGGAGCCTGACCACAATGATCCAGATAGATTGTAAACCTATAGCCTGGTTACCAGACGAAGACGTAAAAATTGCAGCAGCAAATAAACAGATGCAAGCACTCATGGCGCGCCTGGTAGACGCACCTAAATATCATACGCTGACAATTGAAGATAGAAAGCAGCTAGTAAGCGAGGGCTACGCTCCTGACTTAGTAGATAACCTCGTATTTATCACGCTCAGGCTGACAGGCTTAACAGAAGACTTGGTTAATGTGGGGTTTAACTATGCCGCTTTTGATACAGCGCTATTTGCATCCGATCATTTGAAAGCTCACTTGCAACAACTCAGTAATGGCTGCTGTGCCTATTGCGAAAGCTATTTATTAGCGACAAACTCCGGCGAAGTTGGCCACTTCAGGCCTGTTGAGTTACTGGAAAGACCGGTTTCAACACATTTAGACGTAGTGGCGACCTGCTCGCCGTACTTTTCATTGGCATATGATCAAAACAACCTACTTTTTGTCTGTAATGCTTGTCACGAGCAATATAAAGGTGGTCAATTTCCACTTGTTGGCGAACGTGCGCCACTGATTAATATCGACCAAGAGTAGCCCTTACTAGTCTGCCCTTACCTAGAAGACCCAAGACAATTTGTCCGCTTTGACCCTCAATCAGGTCGAGCCTATGCCTTTGATGTTTTGTCTACTTTTTTGATGGACAGCAAATCTATCAGTCAAAATGAAGCCGAGCAGCTTGTTTGGTCACAGCCCGAATTACTTCAAGAGTCACACGACTTGATGGAATCGCCTGCGTTTACGAGATGGCTTCAGTCATTAGACAAGGATAGCGCAATACAATTAACCAAAGGTCAAACTACGATTGAAATACTTGGTTTAAACCGCCCAGAGCTGGTTATTTCACGTCTGAACGCAATTGGCCAATTACATTTTGCTTATGAACGCTTTAAGTTAAGTAAAAATGACGATTTGCCAGCCTTTATTGACTCGCTCCCGCTTTTGCAATACCGAAGTTTGGCTATAGATGCACTACACACTTGGTATAATCAACAGAGTCCTCAAGCAACCGCAGACAATACCACGACTCCTCAAAACCAGCCATCCAGTTTGCCATTTCCAAACTGGTTTCGAGCGTCATTACGCTATTGCGTGGAAGAGTCTAACCTTGCGGATAACCACAAACGAAACTTAGTTTTCCTTTCCGCCAACGATAGACTCTACGGTCAAAAGGCTAAAGAAAGATGTGTATTTCTGCCAGTAAACTGGAAACAGGACAAGCATAAGCTCATCAAAGTGCGCTCCCAACGCAATATTTGGGAAACTTCTTTATCTGAACTAGCTGACTCGCGGCCGCTAGAGCTCATCAATTTGTTTACTCATAACGATGTTTGGGTTGAAGGCCCATTCGAAGCACTGCACAGTGCATAAATTAACCATTAGTAAGGATATTCCATCATGACCACTCAAAATGAACAATCGGTTCTCAGTGCAGAACAACAAGCAATGCAAGCAGTATCACAAGCTGAGGTCGCCACGGCAGCTCAGTCCACAGGCCATACTACGGCAACGCCTTCTGAGGCTGAAAATGTCGCTAACAACGCCGTCATCGCAGCAGATCAAAGTGTCTATCAGCAAGCGTTTGATGCCCCAGCCACCTCAACCCCAGATGAAGCAGAGCAACAAGCAACCCGAGCAGTTGAAGCTACTGAATAAATGTCACAAATACCCGGCTCAGTCGGGTATTTTTCATGAATACCTCCTTTCAGTTTGCAGTAACCTTACGAATAAATACCAACGACTCCAGACTTTTTACCAATCGTTACCGCTATACCATGCCTATAGTAAAAGTATCCAGCAAGCACGAAACAACACGATGACATTTTATCAACTCACGACCAAACAGCGCCACATTACCGGAACGGTAAGGCAGAACCCCGCACGTCAGCGAGGAGCAAAAAACGTTCCTCTTCAGAGCTGCGCTTTACCAATACGCCTCAGACGTGGCATGGAAAAACTATCTGGTGTTAATTTGGCCAATGTGCGAGTGCACTACAACTCGTCAAAACCTTCGCAAGTACAAGCTCATGCATATGCTCAGGGTAAGGATATTTACTTGGCCCCAGGTCAAGAGAAACACCTTCCCCACGAGCTTGGTCATGTTGTTCAACAAGCGCTGGGGATAGTAAAGCCCACCACAGAGGTAAATGGCATAGCTGTAAATGACGACCCAACTCTGGAGCAGCAAGCAACGGACTGGGGAAAATTGGCATTATATTTAGGTGAGCAGATTAAAAAATGTAGGGACGATTTTCCGGTAAACATAAAAGTCAGCTCCCTTTCACTCCCAATTTAAAGTAAGGGATTAAAATTGACCTAAACCTATTTATTAAATTAGTGGGTTTATTTTAAATTCCATACTGAAAATAGGTAATTCGGCAAAACTCATTTTCAGAAAATCAGCTGTTATCTGGATTGAAAATTACCTCTCACAATCACAAATGAGAATCGGAGAAATTAGGCTCATGTATGCACAATTGAAAAAATCAAAAGGGCATAACGGTATATTAGATTGCAATTATACCGCCACAGAAAATAGTTCGTTAAAAAAGAGTAAGGAGAATTTAGATGCTAAAGCAGCTGCAGTGATCCAAAAAGTGGGGCTCTATGATTATCTCACTGGTAATCTAACTGAAGATGAGAAAGATGGGCTATATCTCCGTCGCTCAAGTTATAATCCGCTGAATTGGATAGCTCAAAACAAGAACGAAAACTTTGAACAAAATAATCAAGCTTATCACTCTACTTCTGTGCATGGTGCTCAAAACTCGCTACAAAATATCAGAAATAGACATTACGCAAATCCCGGAGGCCCCAGAGGTATGAGTGCAATGATGAACACTCTCACAGGTGCCGTAGGAAATATTAGAAGACAGCAACATAGCAGTCGCTTTGCATCCTCTAGCTGGGAAGCTCATGTAAGAAATGAAGCTAGAGAACAATTCAATACTGCAGCAAATGCAGTTGGTCTTAATGTAGTTTGGAATGATACCCCTCCTCCGTTTCGAGCTGTGATACCAGGTCTTAGCAGCTCAATGTTCTTCATTACCTACTCGAATCCAATCACTGGTAACTACGAAGTTGGCGTGACCTCCAATAGGCCAAACATTGGCGCTGAAAGGCGCTCTCAAGTAACAAATGTTGCTAAGGTAACAATTAACTATTATCAATTACCAGGAAATCGAGTATCTGCATGGATAGGTCAAATGTTCCCAGTGCCTATAGCCACTCATGCACATAACTCCGGTCCGGTACAAGTTGCAAACTTCCACGGAACGGCTTGGAGTCTGTCAGATCTTAGTCCAATAAATGATTGAGTAGAAAGGTCATTTTCAACATCACAGACAGTCGAAAAGGTTGGCGAATACTAGTTAACCTTTTCGAAGCTCAGATCGATTCGCCTAGCGTTTTCTAAAACGCTATGTCTAACGGTTTATCATCCAAATATGATCCATTACAGTAGCTGGGCTAAGATAATAGTCTGCCAGTAATATTTCTCTCTTATTTTAGTACTCTCATATATAAGGAACAATGATGTCTAAAACCATTACCTACTATAATTCAGGTGCTATTCCTTTGGCCAATGCCGGTGAGCTTCCTTACGATGTAGTAAACTTGGCGTTTTTATCTTCGGCTTCAAACAATCCGTTTAAGCTAATTTTAAGCGGTGCAATTGCTGCTACAGAGACCAGCTTCACAGCCCATACGGTAGAAGCGATACAAACCATGCAGCAAAATGGGCAAAGAGTATTGATCTCATTTGGTGGTGGCGATATGGATCACAACGTATATTACTCGTTATCTCAAGATCCAGACAGGCTGGCTGATTCCTTGGCGGACTTTGTTAAAAATAACCATCTGGACGGCATTGATATCGATTATGAAGATAGTGCTGCATTTATCGCGAATGCAAGTTATGACGGCGTACAGTTTCTCGTATCATTAACACGGGCTCTGAGAAAACAACTGCCCTCACCCCGCTACTGTATTTCCCACGCCCCGCAACCTCCTTACCTAGAGCATGGTGGTTACATGGCAGGTTATCTTAAAATAGTCGAACAAGTTGGAGAGGATATTGACTGGTTAAACGTTCAGTTTTACAACAATCCACCTTGGAGCGCATGCCCAGATCAAATCGTTAGTTCCTATATGGACTATATCAAGCTACCGAATATGTCTGCGAAGAAAATTATTGCAGGATTCCCAGTGACAGTACACGATGCTGGCTCTGGATACATGCCGGCAGGGACTATTATTCAAGCGATTATTGACCCCATTCAAAACACCACTGAACTGGGTGGTATTATGAACTGGCAGTTTTCAAGTGACGCAAATGGCGATTGGATTAAAACCATCAAAAATGCACTTAAAAACTGAATATTGCTTCTATTCTTTGGCCGCCTTTGTCGGCCTATCTTCCTACATTCACCCCAATAAAAGCGATAAAGTAAAATATACCAACTGAAAAATAACTTTTACCAAGTTGGTAAAACCAGCCTCTCTTATAGTTAATTCAACCAATTTATCTATTTGGTTGCTTTCACCCTGAATTAATTAAACGCATTAAGTGAGACTAGATTATGAACGCCAAAAAACCTTTAGGTTCAAAAGACGATCCAAGTTATGTCAGAGTAACGAATATGCCAGATCCCAATCTGGCCTACTCCAGTGTTGCCCACCCAGGTGCAAAAGGCTTTATTTATAACGGTACCATGAAGCCAAGTGTCGCAGACAAATATAAAGGCGAAGGTTATAGCTTTTGTATGCGCAACCTTAACACACAAGACAATGAGTGGGATGTTGCGCTAACGGCTCAAGAAACCGACAGAATAACCGGCACCAGTGAAAAGCACGGATACGCGCTGGCATTGATGCCGATGTTTATCCTCAACGTGTCTTCTATCAATAACACCAATAACAATCCTCTTGATATAGCTAACAACGTTCTTGACCTGTTAAATAGCGCCTCCATTCCTATCGGTACGACAGTCTGGCTACAGCTAAAAGACAATGACAATGACAATGGTGCTAAATCTGACCAAATACAAGAAATTGAACACTATATATTTCAATCAGGTTATTCAATAGGTATTTTAGGCGATGAGGTGCAGCTACAGCAGCAAACTAACGGCCGTGTACTTGAATCAACTTATACTCCATTTGAAGAATCAAATAGTGGCACCACAATACGCACAATTATGATTGGCGAAAACTCAGGTACTTACCCAATTTACTGGGCACTTCAATGATCTTTATGTAAAGACTGAGCAGGATAGGCAACTCGCCTGCTCTTTTACGTAACCAACCACCTCTTAAATAAAAGAACCTGCAGCAATTAGTCTGTTATACCAACATAATCCCTAAAGTTGCCAATCAGATTCGCAGCCGCACAAACTACACTGTGGAACGCTTATTTAAAAAATAAGGAAGTAAAATGTGGCAATCTAACTTTGAGCCTTTAGCTCAAACTCCTTCCAAAGCGGCTTTAAATGCCAAAGACTTAGAACAAGAGTGCGACTGGCTGCAGCGTGCTATTCAATATCGTGTGTCACATTACTTTGGACAGTCACTCGATAATACTGAGCAAGAATTTCCACTGCCACCTACGCTAGATAACTCAGGCTCTGAATTTGCGGACTTTATTACCCGCAGCAAGCCAAACCTGATTGAAAGATTATTAATTATTCTAGCATTTGTTCCGGTTATCAATGCCCCTTTACTCGACATTTTCCTGTCAATCAACGAACAAACAAACCGCCCTTTTAGTGAGTTTGGTATACAAGAATCTCAAGGGCTGATATTCACAACGGGGATCACAGCGGCATTCATTCTTGACGGAAATAATCTCAACACGGAGTTTGATGTCCTTCAAACGATCCATTCAAGCCAATTATTTAACCTTATGATGGACAGTCATCGAGAATCTGAGGGTATATCACGATTAAACATCCCCTTGGTTCTTAAACCCGAGTTTATACAAATGTTCACGACTGCAGAGCCATACCGGCCAGAAACAAGTCATCAGTTTCCTGCAACCCAAGTAAACACAGTACTTGAATGGGATGATGTAAAGCTACCAGATACCACTCGTCATCAGCTAAACGAAATTATTACTTGGGTTCAATATGGCAAGACACTACAAACGCAATGGAAAATTGGTAAACAACTCCGCCCCGGTTACCGAGCACTGTTTTACGGCCCTCCCGGAACAGGAAAAACCCTAACGGCGAGCGTACTTGGAAAAATACTAGATAAATTAGTCTATAAAGTCGATTTATCGCTGATCACCTCAAAGTATATTGGAGAAACAGAGAAAAACCTTGAACAGCTGTTTAGCCTTGCAGAGCATCGTGACTGGATCCTTTTCTTTGACGAAGCGGACGCGCTTTTCACTAAGCGCTTAAAAACCAGCTCTTCTAACGATCAGTTTGCTAATCAAAATGTCGCCTATCTGCTGCAGCGTATTGAAAGCTTTAGCGGTGTGGTGATCTTAGCGTCAAACTATAAAGATAATATCGACGACGCGTTTTTTCGCCGATTTGAATCGATTGTCCAGTTTCAGGCACCAAAGGCTGCACAGCGACTAGAAATTTGGCAAAGCGGACTTTGCCACCAATCTCGCCTATCAAGCAATATATGTTTAAACAAACTTGCAGAGCAATATCCACTGAGTGGAGCCGATATTATCAATGTATTACGCTTTGTATCATTAAGATTACTCAGCGAAGCACGCACAGAAATAACCATGACGGATATACGTGAGGGCATAAGTCGACTTTCTAACCACCAAACTCAACTTAGGTGGTGATCTCATCACACTCACACCTTTACTTTTTCATAGACTGGTTAAACTCACAATTTGCAAACATCATAACTTCTACCAAGTTGGTAAAAGCGGCCCGCGATATAGTTAAAAATGCCAACTCAGTTGGAAATGTCAATTTATGCCCACTTTATCAATACGGTTTAGTCAGCAGGTGACTTAGCTAAGAGGCAAGTTCGCAGTGAATCAAAAGCTGACAACGAGTAAAGCATTCCTTAGCTGATAAACGGGTTGTAATTTAAACCTGTTTGATGGACAGGCATAGCTAATGACTAACCCCATTGCGAGAAAAGTATGGAGCTCTCATGATGGGGTTATTTTTACACCGTCAGTACTCCCTTAGCTCAGTTGTACAGCCGCAATGCGTAAAAACCACCAAACACTGTTAAATATTACGCATTTTAAAGTCGTCCAATCTACCATAAAAACAATTAGTTAAACCAAAACATCTGTGACGGAGCGGGCTACATTATCCTTTAGTTATTAACGCTAAAAAGCAACTAACCATTAAGGAAAAAATCATGGCATTTCCAACTTCTGTAAACGATCAAATCACTGACTCAGTCACCCAAGCAAACGTAAAAGTACTAGGTGATGCTCCAGCAATGTCAATGGGTAACTTGTTCCAAGCAACTTCACAAGCGCTTGCAAACGCAGCTCATAATGCAACCACAGCTCAGCAGCAAATGGCTGTTACAGCTCAAGCTGCCACCACTATGGGTGTTACAACTCTCTATTCGATAGACACAGCAACTACAGGTATTGCAACGAAGAAGATCCTTGCAAGTAGTTAACACCAAAGTGAAGTGCTGTGCTCCATCAGCACTTCTTCATCAAAAAAGAGAATAATATGAGCGAATTACACCCTGAGGTCACCTCAGCAGATCCCGCAATTTGCAGTTCTAAAGAAACAGAAACACAAGATAGCAAAACTTGTGACTCAGACACACTTGGCATAGCGCCGGTAGAGGCAAACGATGCTAGGCTACCGAGCGCCCAGCAAGACCTTGACTCATCCGAGCAAATGCAAGCGCAGGAAATTCAGCATCCTACTTCCGTGCAATGCGCTGCTTTTGACTACATTTATGCAGTGGGGCAAGTAGAAATAGTCTTTCCTAATGAGGGAATAAAAAAGCAATTTTTACAAGCCGCAATGGAGCTCGCAGTCGATGAAAGAGCCTATTACGAAGTTTTCACTAATAAATCATTGCCGATTGGCGATCCTAACAGAGACAAATATCTTTATCTTGCCGAGCAAGTTTCTTGGATTTTAGTCATTCAAAAACAGCTGAGTTACCACTTAACTCCCGCGACAAAAGTCGAGTTAGAAGAGCTAATTGAAGCGCTACAGCCACCTAAAGATACACTGGAGCTAGTGTATACCTGCGTCATTGGCCATTCTTCTAATAACCACGACTCCAATTTAGCTGAGATAGTTTGTCATCAGGTATATCATCAAACATTGTCAGAGCTGCATAATACAATTCAAAAAATTTCCAGTGCGGAAACCAATGCCATTCAAGATGTGATAAAAGCACTAGAAGTCGAACCAAATGCTGGCCGCGATGACTTTGATAGAGCTAAGAATTTTGTTGCATTTCGCTATCCAGATATCTACTTACAAACCCATAAAATGCGTCTTGGGTCTGCAACCGTGCCAAGTGCTTCTCTAACCGACATCACGTTTTCCCAATTTGACGCAGTGTCTGAACATAAGATTGTTGATATTACGCTAACCTATAAAGAAAACGCTTCTGCTAAACATCATTATTACTTTTGTCGTATCGACGTGAGTGGCTTGTATCCTTTTATCAATACAGAAATACAACAATTCCTCCCGCTGCTGAATACGATACCACTGGATTAATGCAAAGGAAGGATATAAATGAAGACCTCAATACACAATGATAAAACAGTGCCAATACAGTTTGCGCCTCATGACAATCATGATACATCTATTTATGCAATTGGTGTTATTCAACCAAGCTTTCCGACCTTAAACCTCGAAAAGCAATATGAAGCTGCTGCGTTGTCTATAAAGGCCAATCCCGAAGAGTTTTATAAAGTGTTCAACTATCGTGTAACCATGGACAGTCAACCTCAGTTGAGTTACAGGCCATTTTTATATTTAGCGCAACAAGCAACATGGGTTCTTACCATAAACCTGGTAGACACTTATATCCTTGAGCCAGATACACCGACACAACTGAATGCACTGATCAATACAACAGAACAACAAAATACTTATGTGGTTATTGGCGAGCTAACAGGCGAACATGCCGCACAGCACTACGATGACATTGCTTTGCCAACCGCCACGGTAAAGCATCTAGTTGCCGTTACCGATATCAAAGTCCCAATACTCAAAGATGGTAAACCAGCCAACCAACAGCTTGAGCTGCCCGCACTTAAGCCTACTATTGGGTTAACTAAAAAAGACAGAGCCAGTAACTATTTTTTGAGTCACTTCTATCAAATCGTCGTTGATAGCAGCCAACACTTATTGATTGATGATATTCAAGCTATTCAATTGCAACAGATACACTCTGAACCAATGCGCCACGTTGTTGAGTTTATTCTGTGTAGTTCAGATCGTAGCCGCTATGCCTGTAATATCGACGTAACCAACCACTATCCTTTTGTTTCATCCAGACTAGCGCCATTTGCGAAAAGTATTTAGGGAGGCTTCATGAACCAATCATTATCTACTCAACAAAATTTGCCACTTAGTCAGAGGTTGGCCGACGGTGAAACAAACTCAGAACCTTCAACCATATCCACAAACTTTGTCTATGCCGTTGGTGTGATAAATGCCCAATTTCCGACCCTTAATCTAGAAAAAGAGCTATATCAAAATAGCTTAATGGGCAACCAAGAAACACAGCTCCCCATGTTGGAGAACGTCAATGATGACATTGCGCTACAAAGGCTCAACAGGAATAAACAACTTAATCAGGAGCTGTTTAAAGGCTTAAGTTTAGGTAAAAATCGTTACATAGCGCGCAGCATGAAATGGGTCTTGGACAATCGCTACATTGAGCAACTTTATACTTTACTCATTCCAACGGATGAACTGTTGACTCAATGTATTACCGCACTGGATCGAACAATAAATGGTGAAACCGGACAAGTGGTAATTATCGGCGAAATGCACTCGCCAAATACAGTACTAGTTAGTGCCATTATTCCAGTGATGGTACTGCCATTTGGTGAGGTGTTACATGGCGTCAAGGCAAATAACGATCAGTTTCAAAACCTTGTTACTGAAATAACTTCGCTCAATATATCTAGAGGTAATAGTGACGCAGCACGCGCGTTAAACTATGTGCTATATAACAACCCTGCAATATACCAGCAGTCATTTCACCTTTACTACCAAAGCAACCAAGATGGTCCTAATCCTAATGGTTATCAGCTGATCAATGTTGACGTCAACGTTAGCAACAGTGGAGATAGAGTTGCTGCAGATGTTATTTTTGTCTATCAAGGGATTAATACTGGCGCGACGCAGTTTTGGCGCAGTCGAGTAGATGTAACGGGTGAGTATCCATTTTCCGTGTCGAATTGGGAACAATATTTACCAAGCAACCACAGTTAACACGATAAAATGTGTAGTCTGTCTCAAAGCGTTGCCTGTCCACTTATTTTTATTATGATTACAACGATATATTGCAAAGCTGCGCAGTTCTTTGCAGAAGAACTGCGCAGAACGTTTGGCTATTGCTTTTCTACTTTGCCATCTTTCATCACAAAGATGACGTTTTCCATCACACTAATGTCTTTTAGTGGGTTGCCTTTAACCGCAATAATATCAGCAAGTTTCCCCACCTCAAGCGAGCCTAATTGTGTATTTTGCTTCAGTAACGTCGCCGAGTTAATAGTGGCAGCTTGTAAGGCTTGTAGCTCAGTCATGCCAAATTTCACCATGCGACTAAACTGCTTACCATTGTCACCGTGAGGATAAACGCCAGCATCAGAGCCAAACACCATATTCACGCCTGCTTTTACCGCTTTTGTAAAACTAGCACGCTGAGTTGCACCGACCTTACGTTCTTTATCCAAGCTTTCAGGCAAAATACCTGCCTTTTCGCCCTCACCAAGAATATATTCAGTATTGTAGATGTCCATAGAAAAGTACGTGCCTTTGTCTTTGGCTAGCTGAATGGCTTCATCATCAACAAAACTTACATGCTCTACTGAATTCACACCTGCTTTAATTGCAGACTTGATACCATCAGTACCGTGCGCGTGGGCAGCAACCGTTAAACCGCGTAAGTGTGCTTCGGTCACAATCGCCGTCATTTCCTCTTGAGAATATTGTTGAGCACCCACTTTAGTGCCTTTAGACAGTACGCCACCCGTTGCACAGAACTTGATTAAGTTAGCGCCATATTTAATATTTTCACGTACCTTTTGCCTTACTGCCCAAGGTCCATCAGCCACCCCTTCTGAAAATACTTTATGCTCATGGGTTAGGAGGTTGTTGTCACAATGGCCGCCAGTGATCCCAAGTGAAGGGCCTGCTGCGTTTACACGTGGGCCTGATACGTCACCATCAATAATGGCATCGCGCAGTGCGATGTCAGCATAGCCAGCAGCACCGAGGTTACGAACAGACGTAAAGCCCGCATCTAGTGTGCGCTTAGCGTTTCTAACACCAGTAATTGCCGCACGAGGTGCAGTGCGTTGCAACCTTTTGTAGCCATGAACATGTGCGTCTGAAGTTAGGTGAACATGCATATCAAATAGACCGGGTAATAATGTGTGGCCACTTAGGTCTATCACCTCTGCATCTTTTGGATAGGCTTTACGATTTGATTTTCCGACTGAGATAATTTTATTATCTTCAACGACCACAGTTGCAGGTGAGATAAGCTTGCCTGACACCACATCAATCGCAGAGTCAGCGTTTAAAACATACGTTTGCGCGTACACACTGCTGGAAACAAAGAGTGCCGTGCTCATCCATATTTTTTTATTCATGTTACTTCCTCATTTTTTGCTTGAGTGTAGAAAGAATATGACTTGCAAACAAACTGATCGCGACCAATAACTGTTCCCATTTCAAAAAACTATGTTTTTCTGTCTATTATCACTTTGTTAAACCAGAATAATGCAATGGCGGTTATAAGTGCGATAGCGGCAAATAGCCCCCACATTAACTCTGGTGCCGCCATTTCTTGCACCAACACTTTATAGCTCCAACCAGATAAAAATCCAGCAAACAAGAAGCCCAGCGCCATAGAAACAAAGTAGTATCCCATATACAACGCAGCTTGAGACTGAGGCGCGATACTCGCAACATACTCTTGGCTTTTAGGAGAGGCAAGCATTTCACCAAGCGCGATAAGCAATATGACAGTGACGATGAGATGACCGCTTAACCAGTCGCTATCGCTAAGTAATGCGATAAACGCAACCGCCATTACTAGTAAGCCTGTGACTAACACATAAAATGGTCTAAATCGCTGACAGAGAAAGCTCACCAAAATTTGTGCGACCACAATCGCTGCAAAGTCTAAATTAATAAGATACTCAGGATTAATTTGACGATATTGTACGAGTTGTTCAGCAAGGGCTTGCGCTTGCTGCTGGGAAAGTACCTGTCCATTATCGTGAAGCGCATTTAGCGTTTGCATTATCAACTGTATTTGCTCATGTGGGACATTCACTTTGAGGTGAACCCATTCAAGCCTAGTGGTTTCAATAGGTACCGCGCCGCTTTCCTTAAGCTCGTTGAACAGCGCAAAAATGGCAGTGGTTAACTTATCAATATCAACGTGCGCTAAAAACGCGACGCCAGAATCGCCAAACCACGCCAATATATCTCGGGTATCTGCATAATCACGGATATACACAGGTAAAGTATAAAACAGCTGATTATAAACAGTCCAAAAGCCTGCAAGGATCAGTAAATATAACGCAAATGGCAAGTTACTTACCTTCATTGGTTGTTGCCACCATGCTTTATTTGGCGCTCGATTTATAAGCACTCTGTCCCACACCCAGTTAGCTGCTAGCCATATTGCAATCCAAGTAAACGCTTGACTGTAGTTAGCAAACCCGACTCCTGCTGACATCAAGAGCGCCAGTGCGACAAACAGCGTAAGTGCTAAACGAGTATTACCCAGCACCGACTGTGCGGTTTTTAATACTTGAGTAAAAGATTGCTTGGTTTTAGGTAATGTTTGCGGGTCTTTGTAAAATAACATCAAGGGAATAAAGTTTATGGCAATCCAAACTGCCGACATCATAAATACCGCATCCCAGCTAATGGCGCGCATATATCCCGCAACCAATGGACCTAAAAATCCACCAATATTCACCATGGTATAAAAGATCCCAAATCCAAGGCCACGATTACCATCGTTTGTACTGTGGCTTACGGTGCCAACGACCACAGGTTTAAAGCAAGCAGCACCCAGTGCAACAAAGCTCAGCGCAGCAAAAAACGGCCAGAAACTCTGTGCCTGTCCCAATAAATAATAGCTTGGCGTCATGATCAAAAATGCAAAAAAGAACATCCTTTTATACCCGACGCGATCTCCTAGCGCACCAGTTACAACAGGCAAAAGATATAAAAAGAAGGGAATAATCCCCTGTACGGCGCCACGCTCTATATCAGTAAAGCCAATACCGCCTTGCGACTTCGGTGTTGTCATATAAATTGATGATACGGCGAAGAAGCCATACCAAGCGAGCCGCTCAAATATTTCCATGATATTCGCAATGTAAAAAGTTCGACCAAACCCAGAAGACGACTTTGACCAATTTGCCTCATTGAGATCTGGTTCACCCCACTGCTGCTGATTTTGCATAATGACAATACCTGTTATCTTTGTTATTTTATATTGCATACAATATACACAAATAACAACGAGAGAAAAGTATCATGTCATTATTTTATCTATTCCATACCTTTTATTGGCGAATACCCTCTATCCAAAAGCCTCGGCTAGTATTTGCTCCTCTAATTGCAATACTTGCTTTACTCAGCGGATGTAAAACTACGCGAAGCGATATTATCGCTATACCAAGCCCCGCTGATATGCGCTCGGAAGTAAGCATTAATGGCCGAGTCAGCACGTTGAAACACATCGATATCCAACATATTGGTAAACAAATTCCGCTCACTTATAGCGATGGAAAAATAGCTAACTCGAGGGGATATGACTGGTGGGTGAGTAAACATTTCGCGTTAAAAAGTGACTTGCCTGAGGACAAAGTAAAACTCTATTTAGAATTACTAGAAATGTCTTACCCTCACTATGTTGAATTGTTTGGTATGGCGCCTGCAGCGATTGATAAAAAGAGAATTGCAGTCGTCTATGGCAGTTCACGCCAACGTACAAAAGAAGCCATGCTGGATGATGGCTTTTTGCGCGGCGTACATAAAACGGCTGGCGGCGAAACCATGTTTTATAACCGTGCAGGGTACAACTTTCCGAGTCATCGCCAGCATCACCAGCGCTACATCGTGATCCATGAAACCATGCATGCGTTTCATATGGCTCTGAACGGTCACTCAACTTGGGCACCTAATTGGATCACTGAGGGGATGGCTGATTCCATTGCAAGCCACGTATATGATCCAAATAAAAAGCAGTTAACTGTGATGGTTTTCGACCGTGCTCCAATGAACTATCTGCACTTGGGTTTACAGCAGTATCACCAGAATGGAAAGCCATCTTTCGAAGCAATCAACGATGATCCATCACTCAAACGCGGACTCAACTTTTTTATCGTGCATTTTTTATTGAGCGATCCTGAGCGATATCAATATTTTAAACGCTTTATCGGCAAATTAATGGACGCAAACCCTCACTCTGAAAACACCTTGCCAACTGCCAATGCACTCTTAAAACAGACCTTTCCCAATTGGCCTCAGCTTGAACAGCAGTTTGCAGCATTTGTGCGCTCTGCCACGCCAAGTTTTTATATTGTCTATGGGCCTTGGGAGCAAAACGGTGCCACATATTGGCTCAGAAATACCGAAAGCAAAGCACTTAAGCGTCTCGACATTCATCCAAACTTTTCTTCTACACATGCCGTGATGGATTTTCCCGCATCAGATAAAACACCTCTAATCAACTCACTTGATGAGAATAGTGTTGCAGCACTAATCGACTTCGAGCCGGAGCAGATTAAACGTGGGGAAATTGGCTTTGCGTTAATCGCTGATTTAACAAGTCAAAGCTTAGATGCGCGTCTTGGACGCGCTAAAGTTGAAGAAGTTGACTTTAGTAAAGACAACTTGCTGCAATTTACCCTTCAAGAAGGAGTAAAGTTAACGGTCTCAAGCAATCAAGCTTTGTTCCCCGCAAAGTCTATCGCACTGCTGCCGCAATTACGCATGGATATCAAGCAGTATCATCAACTTGCGCTCACGCTTTCAAAGCAGGACGATGTGCTAGTTATTAAAATGAAAACACAACAGCATGAGCAACTGGCTAGATTACAATTGAACCAAATCGACATTTCAGCGCTTAGCTTGCAAAAAATCAGTCTTCTTGGCCGAAATAATAATCACAGAATAGCGCCCTACTTTGCCGCGCATGATTACTTGATCACGAATGAACAAACCACTAATCCCTGGCACTTTAAAGGTGCATCATTACTTCGCAGAGCCTTTAACACCTGTGTGGAATATAGTGCTCAGTTAAGTGACTGTATGACCTCACTTCGCGAAATATTTAGCAAACAGAAATCAAGGACAGTCACTGAAACTGAGAATAAAACCCTCAAGCGCTTGATGCAGCAATGGCAATCAACCCTTGGCGACGATGCGCTCTTTACGCTAAGTGGTATCAACATCCAGGACTACTTTTCTGATGGATTGCACTATCTTTACGTCAACAATCCCAGTATCCATGATATTGCGCTAACTTACGGTAACTACAAAAAAATTCTAGCTTCAGGTGAACACCGTGTTCTATTGCCAAAACATACCTTTCAGAACTTAGTGATTAGTTGGAACGGATTAACACAACAAAAGCCTCTTCGAACGCCAGAGAAACCTTTTGATGGGGTAAAAATGGAAGTAACTATTCGAGACAATATCACCATTACGCTAACCGGTCCCTATTCAGGTGCATCGAGTGGCATATTACGCGTCGATTTTACTCCATTTCAATCATTTCAAAATGAAGGTTCACTTTGGCAGCGGCCAGTTACTTTCTTACCTTATCAAACACAAGTAATTGAAATAGATAAGTTACAAGGATTAAAAAATGGATTACTTGAGATTAAGGGTGAGTTTGACGTTGATGGTGAACTAATTAGGCTGGTTAAAATAGTCAATTTGTAGAAACAATTAATTGGAAGTCTGCAAAGCCAAATAAAGTAGAGCTGTTAGTGTTAGGTCTTATCCATTGTCCTCACACTAACAGCTATAAAGATCTGATTTATGCGAACATAAGTTAACTAAAGTGGATGTCCTTCAAAGTGCGTTTTACAAATGGTGCTTTAGCTTTTCCATACTCATCTTGAGAAGCTATACCTTGCGCTATTACTAATTGCTTCTGAGTTTCATACTCCGCACGCGCGTCAGGATTACTGAGCATATAAGCTTTAAACTTTTCTTGCTTTATATGTTCTTCACTCCCTTTTTCAATGGCATGAGCATGCACTTGAAAAAGCTCACCTTGATACATCACCGCGATGTCTTTTCTCGGACGAGTATCAGGAAATGGATTATCGCTGTGCTGATCTTTAAAGCCTAAATTTTTAAGATGTTCAACAGCTTGTGTTAATTTCCCGGGTTTGTATAACACAGAGATATCTATAATCCCTTTGCCAGCAACCTTAAAAGAGCTTGAACCAAAGTGTAGAAATTCAAGTTCAGGGTGTGCTAATGCCACCATCACTTCTTCTGCCACTTCAACAAATATTTCACGCCATGGATTAAAGCTAGCTGGGACTAATTGGTAAGGGACGAATTCAATTTTTGACATGCCTGTCCTTTTAAATTTTTATATAAAATAGTTAGAACCAATAAACTGGGTAATGCCGTTTGGGGTTGCGCGACATATTGTTCACAGACAGCGCGACCAATAGCATCAGCAGAGCCCCCACCAACACGGGATAAAATGCATACATATATCCCAAGTTATGAACAGACTCACCACCAATAATGGCGATTAACGCGGTCGCTCCACCGGGTGGATGCAAGGTTCGAGTAAAGTGCATCACAACAATTGAGAGCGATACCGCAAGCGGTGCTGCAAACAGACTCTCTTCTCCAAGCAAAATAAAAATGCTGACGCCGAGTAAAGCTGAAAAGAAATGCCCGCCCAGTAAATTCCTCGGTTGAGAGAACTCTGCCATAGGAGCGCCATAGAGTAAAACGGCAGTTGCACCAAAAGAGCCAATGAGCAATGCGCTGCCAACACCATATGGTAAAGCGAGGTTAGAAATCACCGTAATCAACAAGATCCCCACCATTGCACCAACCCATGACCAAAGGATTTTCTTAAGCGGTTTTCTCGGAGGACACACACCTTTGGAGGCCATTCTTTTAAAGTAAACTTTCATGCTTCCTAACAATCTTCGAGATTTATCAATGTCATTTTGCCAACGTTTGTATCGCGTGTACCGCCCGCTTAGCATCATTTACGGGTACGAAAATATGATCATGATAGAAGCCTGCAATTACATTCGCGCTAATATCAACATTTTTCAGTGCATTAGAAAATGCAGCAGTTAACCCCACGGCTTCTAAGCTCGAATGCACTTTCAAGGTAATTTTATTCATCACACAGCTGTAATCCAATCCATGTTCGTCTGCTATTTGCTTGGTGACTACCAGCGTTAACCCTTCGCGCTCCATAAAGGTCGCAATTGGATTGAAAATTACGCACTCAGCAAGGCTTTTTTGCACTGTACAAAATACATAAGGTGTTACATCAAGCGTCGGCGAAATGTCTTTTAATAACTGCGATAAATCGCTAATACCCGTCACAAATTACCTCCCGATGTTGTTGATAAATCGCGGCTAGGCTCAAATGCATCGTAACGAGGAAGCGGCGCGTCTAAGTCGTCCCAATTGGCTTTTGAAGAGACAAAATTATGTGATATTGGCCGCTCTTTGATATCAGAGTCCAAAATGCCAAGTCTTAACCTCACCCGCTTTGGATCGCTTTCGTTCGAACTAAAAATTGGACTTGCACAATGTTTGCAAAAATGACGCTTTCTTCCAGGTTTGAACTCGAAGATGTTTAGTGCCTCTTCGCCACTTAGAATCACAAAATCACTCCACTGTACAAAGCCATTGGTCGCATAAGCCGTGCCTGTAGACTTACGACATAAAGAGCAATGGCAGTGAATGATATCGCTGATTGGTCCACGGATCTCAACTCGAACCGCTTTACACAAACAACTCACCTTGTAAGCCATACTTACCCCTTTGTGTTTCTGGTGATCCAAGTATCCAATTGATTGGCGAAATTTTGTTTATCAGCTTGAGACAAAGGTGGTGGCCCTTGAGTTTGTACGCCGCTGGCACGCATCGTGTCCATAAAGTCACGAATATTTAAGCGAGATTTTATGTTTTCTTTCGTCAGTAATTCACCGCGCGTATTAAGTGCAGTGCACTTTTTCTCAATGACTTCGTCTGCGAGTGGAATATCGCCGGTAATAACCAAATCACCCTCATTAACGCGCTTCACGATTTCGTTATCCGCAATATCAAATCCCTTTGGAACCTGAAGCTTTTGAATAAAAGGAGACGGAGGCGTTTTTAGATATTGATTTGCAACCAATGTAACCGTGGTAGAAGTACGCACTGCAGCGCGAAACAGCATTTCTTTTATTACCACGGGACAGGCATCGGCATCTACCCATATTTGTTTTGCCATAACAACTCTTTTAAATTTAAACTGGCTAGAGAATACTAAATTTAGGGATTAGGTTCACGCCTAAAATGAAACTCATATTCATCATCATCAAACTGCACAAATCCCAACTTCTCGTATAAACGCTTCGCGGGATTCGCTTTAAGCACCGTCAATACCCAAGGCAATGTTAAGTGGGTTTCTATCAAGCTTTTTATGACTTGTGCACCGAGCCCCTTTCCTTGTTGGTGGGGCTCTATTTGCAGCTGAAAGAGGTAATAGTCATGTTCACGTTGCTTAAACTTAGCCAAGCCAACACATTTTTCATTTATATAAATCAAATGTGAGCTTGAGTATTCGTATAATACTCGGGCTTTATGTTCAGCCTCAGTCAAAAACAGTCCTGCATTTTCTAAGTGAGGCACCATGGTCGCTTTACGCAGTGCCAATAGGTAATCAAAGTCACTTTCTTTTGCCTGTATGAAGTGAATCTTATTCGTCCTCAATTTCGAATATTCCTTTTGCGTAAAGTACACCAAACCCAGATACGATGACATTTGTATCTGTCACTTCACAAAATAGCTCACCGCCACGTTTTGAAGCCTGATGTGCATGAAGTTTCTGTTTGTTTAGCGCCTTTGCCCAGTATGGCGCTAACCCGGCATGAATTGAACCGGTAACCGGATCTTCATCGCCCCCGTTGGCGGGCCAAAAGTAGCGCGACACAAAATCAACGTCATCGCCTTTTGCTGTTACCACAACATCAAAAGGCGCAAGGGTTTTCAGTTTATCGCTGTCGTACTCACAGCTGCGTACTTGCTGCTCGGTCTCAACAATCACAAAGTACGCTTGGCGATTTTTAAGTACCCGCGTCGGTGTTACGTTAAGCCCTTCCAGCAGTGCATCGGGGGCTTCAGTTAACTCAGGGGCTAAGTTCGGAAATTCCATCACAATGCGACCATCAGCCACTTGCTTAACAGCGAGTGTCCCGACTTCTTGGGTTTGAAATTTTATCTCTCCTGACTTTCCCTTGTGATTAAAAAGCACATACGCCGCGGCAAGCGTGGCATGACCACAAAAGTCAATTTCAGTAATTGGAGAAAACCACCGGATCTCATAATGATTGTTACCAATTGGCTTCAAAAAGGCGGTTTCGGAAAGGTTATTTTCGATGGCTATCTGCTGCATTAAGCCGTCGCTAAGCCAATTTTCAAGCTCAACGATTGCAGCGTTGTTACCACCGAAACGTTTACGCGTAAATGCGTCAACCACAAAATACTCAACTTGCATCTTTTACTCCTTTCAGAAACACCTAAAAACACAGTATAATTTACTGTAATTAGAAGCGAATACAACTTAAATAAACGTGTATTGAGGTTGATCTGTGTGGCCATGATACACGTAATTAAAATGAGTAGAACCAAGTCGAGGCTTATATGTTTACAGATGCTACCTTATCAATTTTATATTTATATTCATTAGCAATGTTTGTCACTAGCCTGCTAATGATAGCGACAGCCCCTAAAACTGATGATGAGAAACGCAAACAAACCATCACTGAGTACACTATGTTTGCACTTGCATCTGTTGCCGTATTTTTTGTGTCATTTTACACGCTGTAACTGCCAGTTGGGTCATCTCGGTTGATGGTCCATGATCATGTCCTTTGGGCCTACTTTCCACTTTCAACCATTGCTTTTATCTTTAACGCCTTTTCGAAGTGGTCTAGTTCGTGAGTTTGTATCCACCAAGTTGCCGCTTCCATAAGTAATGCAGGGTCCGTGTTTTTATTGGCAAAAAAAGCGTAAAATGATACGCCAACGTTATCCCCTTTTTGTGCGATTTTTTTATCACATACTTCTATTATCTTGCTTCTTAGTGCCGCGCGCATTTTTCGTTAAATCCATACATCATGATCTCCGGTAAGTGTATCACCAACATCATCGGTATTCACCACTCCACGCGGCTCTCCCCCTTAGGGTTGACTATCATTTCATCGGTGCACAAGATTAATCTTCTTCACAAGCTTCCCTCTCCCTTAGGTCTAGTTCGGTGAAACTATTTCTAAACGTAAAGGCATAAGCCGAATCTCCAAAGCGACGCAGGTAATCAAGCCTTTCTTTGGCCTCATCCAGTGTCGGGATATGGCCTTCTTCAACCCACCACAACACGTAGGTTTCCTGTTCAGCGCGGTGAAACCATTCCTTTTTTCGAGCCAAAAATTCCTTATGTGCGGTTTTAAACATAAAATCTTTGAGCGCTTGCTCCGACTGCCATACAGACATGTTGACGATAATATTTGGATCATCAAACGCCTTAATCTCTGTTGCATTACCGGTTTCATCTTTTAAGCGCCAAATAAAGCCAGGGCTTTGCTCTGCGAGTAAATTAATGCGGTCTAAACTTTCTACAAAGTATTGAATTTCTGGCGCATCCATTTGGTATTTAGCGGTGGCTATATTGAGTTGTGCTAATTGCATCGACGGCTTTTCCTTGTGGTGAGTTGCTATATTCTCCCAAACTTCACAATCATACTACTGTTTGCTCGCCGTCAAGTTAAGACAAAATTTAACCAAATTTAGATTTTTTCATCCGCTAAACCTCTGGGAATGGATTCATATTAATATACTGCACTATGCGAGGTGCGTTTGCTTTATTCACACTGCCACCATGGGGTAAAAATTGATGCCAAATCACCATATCTCCTGCATTGGCTGCAATTGCTTTGGAACCCAGTTGATGTAAGTACTCGGTGTTTGGTATACATGGATCCCACGGGGCAGTTGCAAGCCATGACTCTAGCTTTGTATGAAATCCTGGCACAACCGTTGTTGCACCCTGTTTTTCTTCAGTGTCTGATAGATACAAAATCCCTTGCGTGCCAAACTTGAGTTGCTTAGAGAAATCTAAATCCCAATGTAGATCAGGACCTTGAAAACTAGATTGCGCTGTTTCAGGCGGGTTGAACCCACACCGGTCGGTTGAAACGATCAATCGTTCGCTTTGCCATAACTGGCTAAAGGCCTTATGAATTCTCATCGAGTTACGATTATCTTCCAATGCTTTATGTTGAACCAAATGCACCATACTGCGACTCATTTTTTCTTGGTTAACTTTATACCAAGTCTTTGGATCCGCTAGCTCTATTTCTAAATAGTCTAGGATCGCGTTTCTCGCTTTGGCACAGCCTTCAACACTCACTGCATTTTTAACGATGACATAACCGTTGTCCCGCCAGCATTTCAGGTCGTCCTCAGTGAGTACATTCGGCATATTCTGAACAGCAGCTATTTTTTCTTGATAACTGTCGGGACAAGGCATCTGGCAGGTGACATGTTTTAGCAGTGCTATTTTTTCACTACTTGGCTGAGCAATTGTTACTATTGCATCAATAAAACTATCGTAATCATGAGCATATTGAAACTGTAGCTGATGTGCTTGAGATTGACTTAGCCCAAGTATGTCAAAAGTCGCTTTATATAATTCGAACTCGACAGACTCTCCTTGCTGCTGTCTATTTGTGAAAGTGTTGTTGGCTTGAAGCCAGATTTTTTTGAGTATGGATAAATGATAAAGCGCTAGAGCAAGGTTTACATCGCACATTATTTTCCAACCATCCTTTAAAGTAGAGTTGTGTGTTCCCTCCTTAAAATTTTATTACAAAGACGTTTTTTTTCAATTTTTACCGCTTACACCTCATTACACTATACGTATCACTAAACATGAGGATCCAGAAATGAAAAGAGCAGACTACTTCAATCAGGCACCTGAACTTATTCAGCACTTATTGGGACAAGAGGAATTATTAAAACAGCAAGCCCACGCAACTTTTGGAATCACAATCTGGGAGCTTGTTAAACTTAGAGCATCACAAATCAATCAATGCGCTTTTTGTATTGCAATGCATACTAAACAGGCACTAGAGTATGGTGAAACCACTAATCGAATTATTGGATTAAGTGCATGGCAAGACATGCCGTTATATACCAATAAAGAAAAACTGGCATTAGCGCTTTGTGAAAAGCTGACAAACGCACAAGTGATTGATGATGCTTTTTATCAAACACTCAATGTAGAATTTGATGATAAAGAATTGACCACGTTAACTATCGCTATTAATGCCATCAACAGCTGGAATCGGATCGTGAAAATGTTTAAGCCAAATGTAGAGTTCAATGAGCACAGAACTAACGCTTGAATTAATAAACCCAACAGGTGAAATCGCTAACTATGTGCAAGCTATCTGGTTTGCACAATCACATAAGCGCGGAGAAACTTGGCTTCCAAGCGACGGGGCAACTGGATTTATTTTCCCTCTTCGTGGACTCGTTAGCTTCAATGACAATCCGCTCACAGCCCCCTTTTATCTGCAACCAATTGCCATTCAGTCTAGCAAAGTCAACTATTCTGAACAGGCATGTTTTTTCGGGATCCGCTTTAAACCCGCGGGACTGGCATTTCTGAAAACGCTGCAACACCCTATAGCAAATCCCAATAATATATTGCCCTTGTTGAACACGCTGCAAACTAGTGCCAACCTGACAGCATTACTTCGACTTCTAGAGCCGATATTGAATATGCCAATTCCTCGACAGAATTCTATCCTACATACCCAAATACTCCTTGAGCATATTGTTTCAATGACCTCTTTAAAGCAAGCATATGCTCAAACTCCGATCGGAAAACGGCAATTAGAGAGACAAGTTAAAACACATTGTGGGATCACCCCTAAACATTTAGCTCGCATTTATCGAGTTCGATTGGCTAAACAAAAACTGAGAGAAACGCCTGACATAAACATCGCTCAACTCGCGCTAGATTGCGGCTACGCTGATCAATCTCATCTTATTCGCGAGTTTAAAACTATCTTTCAGATCACACCGGCGAAATACACAAAGCGACTAAAAGCTGCAGACACAACGTTACCTGCAGCTCGGTAAATTTTTCAACGACCAGCAATACAAAAGCAAGGTGAATTTATTACTATTTATTCGTGCAACGTGCTACCAAGGTTTCGCTTAAAAATTGATTTACCTCAGTTTGCACTTTTTTGTTAAAGCTGTAGTGACCCGAGTTAAGTGCGATATGTTTAAATGGATGAGAAAAACTAGCTTCGCGTAAATCAGCTTCAATATATCCGGCCATTTTGTACGATGGCCAAATTTCATCATGTTTGGCAGAAACCAGCAACACTGGCCCATTGGTGTTTTCAACCGGGATGCGAGCGGCTGCAATTGCTTCAGGCGTTGCCTCTGCCAATGCAGCCTCAAAGGCAGGTGTAAACTCTCCCGTTACGTTCCCTTTTTGCATTTTCCATGACAACAGGGGTGCATCAATGTAGTCCAGAGCATTGCCGCTAAGCGTCCAGCTCGAGCGAGAAGACAAGGTCTTAACAGCATTCCAGCTTACGTGACTAGGCATAACGGACACTACATGGTTTATCTCATCAAAGTGCGCACCGAGTAATAACGCAAGCTCCGCTCCTTTAGAAAAACCATACACCGCTACGCAATTTGGGTTTATCTTTGGATCTGCACTCAATGCTTTTATCCGTTTGGCTATATCATTCAAAGATAATTCAGCTGCACTGCTCGATGTATTTTCAGTGCCATAATAACCAAGTGCCGCTACTGAGACACCAATATCATTAAATCCATCTAAAAATGGTTTCCACTGAGGATTAGCGAGTGTATTCCCCCCTTCGCTGCCACCTAACACCACAACCAATGGATGAGTCTGACCATCATCGATAAACTGACGTTTAACATCTGGTATAGTCGTGTTTGAACAGGCCGCAAGAAGCCCTACCAAAGAAAATGGCATTATAGTTTTCATCATTTTATTACCTTTTTTGAGTTAGCTGAGCCCTATGTTGCTCAGTTGTTGTTTGAGTAGTTTTGCACCGCCCCGGCTGGTCACAACTTGTAAATTGCTATCTCGCAACTTGACAAGGTAACCCCCTGTAACCCAGCGTTCAAACGCAGTTATCGCGCTTTGGTTTACAATGGCATTACGGTGAACTCTTAAGAAATGTGTTGGCAATTGCTGTTGGATCTCCTCAAGGGAGCCATCAATGGGATATTGTTGTCCATTACTAAACGCAATGGCTTGACCGTATTCTAGCTTGATAAGTTCGATACTGCTGACATCAATTAGTGAGGTTTTCCCCGCCACCTTACTCGTTAAAGTAGCGGCGAATCCTGTCGCGATAACACGATTGACTCTTGATAACGCTAGGGCTAAGCGTTCAGTACTATACGGTTTGAGCAAATAATCAACCGCGCCGAGCGTAAAAGCCTCAACCGCAAACTCACTGTAGGCCGTGGTAAAAATTATCGCACCTGAAAACCCCGCCCCTTGAAGTTTCTCGACCAGAGTAACACCATTGCATTCTGGCAAGTTAATATCGACAAAGACAATATCTATCGCAAGTTCTCGATATGTATCAAGAAATACTAATGGCGTGTTACAAGTCAGTACCAGATTGTACTTGGTGATCTGGCTAAGTTGTTCCGTTAATTTATCAATGGCTGGTTGCTCATCTTCCACAATAGCAGTGTTCAACATTCCTTTGCTCCTCGTGTGAGTGAAAAGCTGACAACCGCACCACCTGTGTGCATGTCGTTACCAAGCCTAAGTTCAGCATTTTCTTCTAACTTTAACCGTGAGCGCGTGATCGAAAGACCGAGTCCCGCATCTGACGAACTCAATATGTCCCGCTCCTTAAAGCCCACCCCGTTGTCACTGATTTTAAACACTAACTGGTTCGCTAACTTTTTGATTAATACATCAATGTGAAGCGGCCTACTGTTGCCATGTTTTACTGCATTTTCCAAAAGCGGCTGTAAAATCATTGGCGGTATTACTTCGCTCAATAATGCATCGTCGATATCAAAGTCGATGATAAGCGCATCCCCAAACCGGCTTTGCTCTATCTCGCACCATTGATTTAGTGCAATTAGCTCATCAGCAACGGACACTTTGCTCGGTATTTTTCCGCTTGTCACAGAATGCGTTAATGAATATCTTAATACCGCAGCGAGATTATGAACCAAAGACCGTGCTGCTTCTGGTTGATTTGGTACAAAGGCTGCAATTGTGTTGAGGCTGTTGAACATAAAATGCGGGTTTAACTGACTGTGTAATAACTTAATTTCAGCAAGTTGGCGAAGCTGTTTTTCTTGTTTTAACAACTTTTGGGAAAGGTAGAACTTAATCACCACAAAAATACCGCTAGACCAAGGCAGTGCGATGGTTAGCGCCTCAAACAGTGAAAATGCATGGGTATTTAACATTCCACTTCTGAGTACACCCCAACATAAACAGCCCATTACCATCAGTCCGTAAAAGCCGATATATTGCAGCGGCCAATTGCCTATCTTGAAACGGATGATGAGTACGTAACTTATCACCATAGGTAACCAGTAGAGGAACACAACCGCCAAAAGAGAAGAAAGCGCGATATTTGCCGACAACAACATGCCCCGCTGCACCCAATCGGTAAGACTGATAGCAAAACTTATTGCGGCAACGATGGCTAAAATTGCGAATTGTTCATTTCGCTGCAATGTGAGATTGACCATAATCAATACAAATAGTGACTGAATACGTTCATGGTACGCATTTAACGTCGAAAAGCACTCTGGATATTGCTGAATGGTCGCTTTTCAATACTAAATGGTTATCTGTATTAGTCCACACTTTTACATCCAGTAAAAGTGCTAAAAAATAGATTAACTTGCTTTAAACCGTAAACACTTGAGGCTGCTTTGCTCATCAATGTCTTTAAATTCAGGTGGGTTTTGCAAACGTTCAACAAACGTAAGCGCTGGTGCCTCTCTGGTCATTTCATCAATGAGGAATTGACTTGAAACATCGGGAGAATTCACACACGCCAACACTTGGGCATTTGGCGTAAGTAACTCAGGAAGCTTTCTTAAAATACGTTGATAGTCTTTGGTCAGTGCAAAGCTGCCTTTTTGAAAGCTTGGCGGATCAATTACGATTAGGTCGTACGGCCCATATTTACGTACTTTTCCCCAAGATTTAAACAAATCATGGCCTAAAAAAGACACCTTGCTGAGGTCGTGTTCATTGAGTTGGTGGTTGACTCGGCCTTGCTTGAGCGCCGCTTTTGCCATATCTAGATTCACAACATGGGCAGCACCGCCCGCAATCGCCGCGACGGAAAACCCACAAGTATAAGAAAACAGATTAAGTACCCGAGCCCCCGCAGACTGAGCTTTAACAAACTCACGACCCAAACGCATATCTAAAAACAGTCCCATGTTCTGCTTTACGCCAAGCTTTAAGCCATATTTAAGTCCATTTTCTTCAACGATAGGCATAGCGGTTAATTCACCATACAAAACCTCAAGATCTGAGTCAGGCAAATAACGATGTTGCAGCAAAATAGCAGAGAGTTTTCCGTTAAATGCTTCGGTCTCCACAAGCGATAATAATGCCTGCTTTAACGACGCTATCAAGTCAACGTCGTGCTCCTTGAATAAAGAGACTAAAAGCTGACCTTGTAACCAATCTACTGTGATTTGTTCAAGCCCTTCATAGCAACGACCACGTCCATGAAATAGACGTCTAAGCTCGTTTGGTACGGCTTGGGTTTGCAAATGATTAAGGAGGGTCGATACAGGGTTTATTGCTGTCATGTCGGTGTCTGGTTATGCGTAAAGTTCGGCATTTTACTTGTTACTTCATAGCAAAAGCAAATGCCTAAGGTCTGCTTATCTTTCACGTTTATTTTTTGCAGCAAAGGAAACCGGTCTTATGGACGCCACAACATCGTTGTTGCCCCGCTAAAACCGATTAACCAATTGAGATAAGAAAAATCTTCATGATGGGAGGCAACAAAGCCCATTCTCATATAAAGCTTTTTTGCTTGAGGGTTAGAGTCAATGACATCAAGTCGTAAAGCGTGAAACCCGCTTTGTTTGGTATAGCGCTGCAGTGCCACTAAAAGCGCAGTACCAACACCTTGTCCTCTAACCGATTCTGCAACAGCAATGCCGTCCATCACCACTTCATTGGGCGCAGGCTTTCGCTCAAATAGGGTAAACACCGCTGCGGCTTTAACCCCGCCTAGCAAGCCTAATTCGTCAATGAGTCCAGTAAAGCCCATATTCGATGTAAAACCGCTTTTGCCATATTGAAAGCCCGCAACCCCCACTAACTTACCGTTTGCAAAGGCAGCAAAAGAGTATTCTGAGATGAAGCTCTTCGCAATAATAGTGATCAGCTTATTGCGAGCCGGCACTGCTGCTTTGAATTTGCTACCAAACGCGTCAACATAAAGCTCAGCAGCCGCTTGCGCATACTCAATGTCCCATCCTTGTGTTATTTCTATTTCCATACCTTACCTCAAGCTAACGTGTCGACTTCAATATTAGGTCAAAATTAGCTTAGGTATGAAGTTCGAATTTGTAAAAAATTCGAGTCGATTATGCATGTAACTTAATTGTTAGTTTGCGCCATACATGTTCAACGGGGCCCACCTTAAAGAATCGCCCGTAAGCCGCATTTAACAACAGCTGCACTGGCATAATAACAAACCATAAGAGCAAGAGATCACTGCGACTTTGCGTATTATGTAATCCAAAGCCATAAAATATCACCACCAATAACAGTGACTGTCCAATGTAATTGCTCAGTGCAAATCGACCCACTTGATTTATCGCCTCCAGGGGTTTGAAGCGATGCAACCAACGGTTATATAGCAAAGATAACAAAACCAAGTAAACAATCGCTTGCAGCTCCCGGTTAAGTACGATGATCATTTGTTTAACGTAAGACAGCACTGGGATATGTGAACTTTGCAGCCAATGAAAATAGCGAGCTTGAGTGGCATAGCACGACACTGCAATCAAGCAAAGTAATGCCACAACCGCAAATGGGCTAAGTTTAGTCTTTGAGAACAATCCCCATTGAAACAGCTGCGAGCCTATCAGCATCATCATTAGCGTGGACCAAAAAATACTTGAATAAAACAGCTTACCTTTGTGGACTTGCGGGCTGTCAAAGTTTTCCTGCCAATACTCAGTTAAGCTTGGCGTTTCTTCCAAAGTACGATGGGTGGGTGTCCGTGGTTCGGTTTTATTGTGCCACCGATTAATCGCTTTTTGCTGGTCTCGTGTGCGAGACGCTTCGTCCACATTGAGTGCTGCTTGGTAGGCATCGTATTGGGCGATGGTGCGCTCTGCTCTGCCAAAACCTGCAACTAACATAAACGCCAAACAAATTACTATGCTGACTTTGATGGCTCGGGTGCCAAGTAATATGATGGTGGTGGCAATCATTCCTATCACGGCATAGTGATAGAGAATGTCGCCACTCCAAATACAATAAGCATGAACAAGGCCGAGTATAAATAAAGCCACTAGCCTAGCCGCACTTAATTTAATCGCAAATTCAAATGACTGCTTTTGAAGAATAATGGTGAGACCTGCGCCAAATAACATCGCCAGCAGTCCGTAAAACTTGCCCTGAGCAAATACATAAACCCAGTACCTTACCTCACTGTCTATATCCGTCATAAAGCCATATTGGTAACTGCCCCATGGATTGGGATAGGCAAAGCTTTCGATGTTGATAAGTAAAATACATAGAATTGCTATCCCACGAATAAAGTCGAGGCTATTAATACGATTTTTTTCAGCACTAGTCATCTGAGTTACCCATGCGGCCCGACTGTCCATCATGGTGAGCAAGCTTTGTATTTTCGCTATCGAGCAGTGTAGTAATTTGCGCTACCTGCGCGCTAAATTCATCAAATTGCGTGTCACTCAGCTTGGTGTTTTTAGGTTGTTTTAGGGTGAGTGGATTGATGGCTTTTCCGTCTTTATGCACTTCATAATGTAAGTGACGCGCCTGCGACAGGCCGGTATTACCAAGATAACCAATCACGTCTCCTTGCTTTACTCGCGTCCCAGCCTTAAGGCCGTTCGCAAAGCCATTTAAGTGAGCATACAGTGTTTGATAGCCTTTACCGTGATCTAACACTACGCGATTACCAAAGCTGCCGCCCCACCCAGCTTTGAGTACTTTTCCAGAGCCCGCAGCCATAATAGGCGTACCAACAGGCGCACCAAAATCGATCCCTTTGTGCATTCGGGTGTAGCCCAATACTGGGTGATGACGTTTACCGAAGTTTGATGATAATCGAGCACCGTTAAGGGGCGTTTTCATTAGAAAGCTTTGCGCGAGGGTACCGTCTGAGTGGTAAAAAGCGGTCGTTCCGCCATTATCTGTAAACCGGTATAAGCGGTATTTTTCTTTTCCTGAAAGTAGCGCAACATGTTGTAATTCTATAGGTTTGGAGATTTGTTTGAGTAACTCTTTGGCTGCCACAAGCTGCTGTTCTTGAAATACAAAATCAATTTGATCGCCGGCATATACTTCTCTTTGAAAATCGACAAGGTGAGATAAGGCCACAATACTTTGATTGATAATGTCATTGGGTACCCCGATTTTGCTGGCGTCTACAAAAAAGCTAGAATCTATGCTTGTCGATAAGCGCTTTGTTTGCGTGACGGTTTCAAGCTCACTTAGCGATGCATGCCAGTGTTCATCTACTCTTTTAATCTCAATAACCTGTGCAAATGCATATTCAAAGCGGATCTGCTGTACTTGTCCGTCTACAAGCTCTGCTTCTATTAACTGTCCAGCCTTGAGTTTAGTCAGTGATGTCCACGTACTCACGGCTTGTTCCACCAGCCAACTATCGCGGTCACTGAATGCAAACTCACTTAAAAGATTTGCTAAACTCTCACCCGATTTAAGTTCAAGTAAACGAATATCTTGAACTGGCTTTAGCTCCTGAGTGATTTGGGCCGCGACTGAGTCTTCAGCAGATCCATTATGTACAACAGCTTGCTCTTGATCTGCTTGCGCCGACACAAAGGTGTTCTCTTGCGCTTTATTGACCGAATGAGTCTGCTCGGGTTGTTTCGAGCAGCCAAAAGTTGCCATCATTGCAATGGCGATAGAAAGCTTTTTTATCATGTTAATTTTCCAATAAGGTCAGCGGATCAATACGCATGTTGTTATGCAGAGCTTCTAGATGTAGATGTGGACCAGTGACTCGACCGGTTTCACCTATGGTACCGATCACTTCTCCTTGTGATACTTGATCACCCACTTCAACATCAATGCTATCAAGGTGTGCGTATAGACTTTGATAACCATTGTCATGATGGATCAACACCACTTTACCGTAATTCTTAGGCAAGGTTTTATCATCAGCAATCGTGACCGTACCGCTGGCAACCGCCATCGCAGGTTCACCAACGCTGCCAGCTAAATCCAGTCCTTGATGTGCTTTATTGTGACGAAAGTTCGATACATGCCCAAACCTTGATGTTATTTCAGGTGTGGCGACTGGGTATGTCCATGTTTTACTGACCATTGCCGTTCCCATTGTCCATTGAATATTGCCATAGGCTAAACCTGAACTAAGCAACACAAAAAACCCTATCAACACAAGGTTATTTGGCTTCTTTTTAGATTTAAGAATAACGCTAAAACGCTTTTTATAGTCATCTAAAGTCAGTGAATTAGACGCGAAACTTGCAGTCATATTCATCGTTTTCGGCTGCGCAGCAGCCCGTTTTAAAGAGTTCATTAATGCTTTGCTATAAGCCAAAGGCTGAAGACTGTGCTTCGCTATCGTCACCTCATCACAGTGATATTCCATCGCTCGAATAAAGCCCTGTTCCATTTTTGCAATAAACGGATTAAACCAAGCAAGCGTCGCGAGTATTCGCCAAATTACAACAGCAATATGGTCGCCCTTATCTATGTGGGTTAACTCATGCAGAATAAGTGCTTGCTGCTCGGCTTTTGGTAGCGTGTCAAATTCCACCGGCAAATACACTTTAGGTTGCCTCAGTCCGAACACAAAAGGAGAGCAAGTAATTGGCAATTGATAGCAACTCCGTGCGCCGAGCTTTATTTTTGAGGCGGTACTACAGAGGCGTTTTACTCGCCAATACTGTCTCCCAAGTACCAAAAAATGAGCAATAAGCCCAACGCAATAGACTATAAATAAAGCCATGAGCGTCAGGTTTAGCCAGTCAGACCCAACTTGAGTGCGCTTCGTCATTACCAGTAGCGGCTCTGCAAATTGTTGTAAATTGGCATTGAACAGTATGGCTGGAATGGCATTCTGTTGATCCATGTGTTCAAGTGGGAGCCAAGGCACAAAAGTCACTGCCAATACACTCCACCAAAGTCCTTTGTTTTGTACATATCGAGTAGAAAATTTCACACCAAGTGCATACGTTAAACCACTAAGCACCACCCACAGCAAGATCGAAAGTAATATTAGTTCCATACCTTACTCTTTATCACCTTGCGTCTTAGCTAACTCATCTAACATGGCTTCTAATTCATCTAATTCATCCGCTGCAATTAACTTACTATCTGAAAACATAGCGATTGGCAGAGGCTCATCCAACTCCATAATTTGCTTTGCAAACTCTTGGGCATAAAGTGCGAGAGTCGGTACCTTAGCAAGGACAGCTGAGTATATTTTTTTATTGCCTTGCATTTGCTCGGCGAGATAACCCTTTTCACACATTCTCTCAAGAGTTTTTCGAGTTGATGAGTAGCTCCAGCTGAGCTTTGATCCTATTTCTGTGTGGATTTCTTTACCCGTTCTTGGCTGTTCACGCCAAAGGATTTTTAAAACGATTAGTTCGGTTGAGTTAGGTTTCATTATTTTTCTCACAACTGCGACATATGTCACACATTAACAAACAAAAAAGTGCGACACAAGTCGCACATTATGCTTTTTTAATTTTCACCACGAAAAATGGCGACATTATCAACAGCACTTATACTTCAAGTTGATATGTAAAAAATGAGTTATCTGTAGTGCTAGAGCTAATTAATATTCGCCATAAATTATGGCTGCTAATTGTGTTTCCCATCATTGCGCTTGCCTTACTGCTTGGATATGCTTTTAACCGTTACGCTCACCTTGAGTCAGAAGTAGAATCTCTATACGCCGATCGTGTTGTGCCGCTTATTCAAATAAAAAAAGTATCAGATCACGGTGCGATTCAGATTGTCGACATACTTCATAAGTATCGTGCAGGGCTGGTCTCCAAAGACGAGGTGTTGATGCAAATAGCAGATGCTACTCGGGTCATGAACGACGCGTGGCAAAGCTATCTAAACACATATTTGGTGACGGCGGAGCAAGTCAAAGTTGAACTCATTGAGTTCCAACTGCAGGCCGTATTTACGCATATTGCCACGCTCCAAAGCGCGATAAATCAAGGGACATTTTTAGCGATTCCACAAAATCAGTTTGTTACTGCACTCTATGAAAAGTTCGATCCGTTAACTTCGTCACTACAAGCACTCACCGAGGTACAAAATGACGTCGCACTCAGTATTGTGGAGCAAACCGAGCAACAATTTAGCCAACTAAAGTTGTTGCTCATTATTTTTTCTGTGATTGTATTGGTGAGCTTAATCGCCGTTGGCTTAGCTTTATATCGCTCTATTCAACATCCAATCAATCATATTCGCTCGCAAATCAATCACATTATTGAGAGCTCGAGTCTCGAAAAACGTATCGACATTGATAACCACAATGAACTGACTGATGTTAGCCTTGCCATCAATCAGCTCCTTAGCCACATTCATGTGATCCACCAACAACTGGTAGAGGCGGAAAAATTATCGAGCCTAGGTAGTTTAGTTTCGGGATTGGCTCACGAGGTAAATACCCCACTTGGCGTCTCGATTACCGCAGTGTCATCCTGCCAAGAGCAAGTGGATGTGATGGAAACCGGCATGAAAGCGCAGCGTTTGTCGCACGCTGAGTTTTTAGAAATTATGGCAGCATTGGATTCTGGGTTGTCTATCGCAGAGCGAAATCTCGGCAAAACGGCAAAGCTAGTACAAGAGTTCAAGAATATCTCCGCAGAGCAAGAAACTGACGTCGAGCAACTTGTCGACCTAGAAGCCGTTATTCGCGATTATTGCGAACAAACGGCCCGTTTTCAGTTAAAGATGCGCGTTGAATTTAGCGCTACAGGAAAACTGGAACAACTGGTCAAAATCAACGTTAAGGCGCTACAGCAAATTTTGTTGCAGCTGCTTGAGAATGCTCGAGTGCATGGTTTTAGTAATGATAGCGACACCCAGCCGTTTGCCGCTGTTCGTTTAGAGATCACTGACAATAAAATATTTATTCGAGTCAAAGACGAAGGCGTCGGTATGAGTAATGAGGTCCTAAACCGGATCTTTGAGCCCTTTTACACCACAGCTCGCCAACATGGTCATGCCGGGCTTGGACTTTCCGTCACCTATAATCTCGTCAAAAAACATTTAGAAGGTGACTTAAAAGTCAATTCCAAAGCCGGAAATGGCACAACGTTTACCATCTTGTTGGCGAACAAAACGTTGGCACAAACCGCCTAACCAACTTGTGCCCTCATAGCATACTTAACGAGTGACAAAGCCTCCGTTAACAAACAAAGTTTGCCCAGTCGTCCAGCGTGATTGCTCCGACGCAAGATAAAGCACCGCAGGGGTAATATCGTCTACTTGCCCTAGTCGGTTCATTACACTTGCAGACTGCAAATAATTAACGGTTTGCTCGTTTTCTTCGCCATGGAAAAAGTCAGTGTCAATTGGACCTGGTGCGATGGTATTGACGGTCACTCCTCGATGTCCGATTTCCTTTGCTAGCGCACGAGTGAAATGCTCAAGTGGTGCTTTTGAGCCAGCATAGAGCGCATAATTTCCAGTAAATGCTGCCAGCAGCGAAGTGCCCATATTAATGATCCGACCGTTATCACGAATATGTTTAGCGGCTTCTTGCATCACAAAAAATGCCCCTTTACAGTTGATCCCAAATAGCCTGTCAAAATCCTCCTCGCTATACTCAACAAACGGTTTTTTACTGATAGTACCGGCATTATTGATAACGATATCTACGCCGTCAAACTCACTAATAATATGCTCAAATATATTCATTACCTGCGCTTTATTGCTGACATCTCCGTGTACTAGCGTCGTCCTAACACCCAGCGCTTCAACTTCCTTCTGGGTTTCAAGTGCTTGTGGTTTAGAATGCGCACTATGATAGTGAATGACAAGATCAGCGCCTTGCTTAGCCAGCGCTATGGCAAAATCCTTGCCCATATTTTTGGCTGACCCTGTGATAAACGCAACCTTACCTGTTAATTGCTTAGACATACCCATTTCTCCTACTTGAAATATTCAATCGACTTTTAGTGTAGCTAGGTGAAGGGGATACAGGTATAGTGATTTTAGTCATTTACTAATTGCATTTTTTACATCCGCTATGAAATCGATTACTGAAGAAGATTTGTTTGTTCTTACCGTTGAATCTGGCAGCCTCAAATCTGCGGCTGAAGTGATAGGTACCGATCCCTCCTCGGTAAGCCGAAAGCTCGCAAACTTAGAAAGTCGATTAGGAGTAAAACTTTTACAGCGCTCCACCAAGCAAACGGCCGCAACTGAAGTTGGGCTTGAGTACTATAAAGGCGTAAAGCAATTACTAGATGAAAAAAGGGAATTAGAAGAATCGATTTCAGGCACCTCAGCAGTGCCTTCTGGGACATTGAGGGTTGCAGCTCCACACGACTTCGCCGAGCGCTTCATTGCTCCTGTGGTACAAACCATGATAACCACCTATCCAGACCTCAATATCGAGTTACTGCTCGGCAGTCATTTTGAAGATCTCAAGGCTAAACAAATCGATATTGCAATTAGGATTGGCAAACTGGATGATTCCTCCTTGATTTGCCGACAACTAGGCCATGTACCACGGGTCTTGGTGGCCTCTAAATCGTATATTGAACGCATGGGACAACCGCAACGCTTTAGCGATTTAAGCAAACTGGATTTTATCTTTTACAATAAACCTAAACTTGGTGATCAGCTCATTCTCGGTAAAGGCCTGCACCGTGAAGCCGTTGCGGTAAGTGGTAAACTCATCGCCAACAGTGTTGCAGTGCTAAAAAATTGGGTAAACGCTGGCCTTGGTGTGCATTACGGGCCGCTATGGGCATTTCAAGATGAATTAGCTATGGGCAATTGTATACAGCTACTACCTGAACTACACGATGAAAGTTATCCTATTCACGCACTGTACTTGTCGAAGCAATATACTCCCGCAAAGGTACGGGAGTTTGTTGAGCTATTGACTTCAACCTATCAGCAATACCGCTTCGATTGAATCAAACTAACCAATTTCAAACGAAGTTACCCCGAACACTCGCGTTAATGGCAGATCTGGACGTTCACCGGTGTACATTCTCGCGGTTTCAAAAGAAAGCGACATCTTGTACTTTTGTGCAAGCGCAACAGCAGCTGCATTTACTTCTGGCACATCCAAGTAAATGGCCTCAGTTGCCGATACCTTGGACCTAAGCGCTAAGAAGAGTGTCTCTGCAAATTCAGCACAATCAGCGTAAAGAGGACCTATTTTATAGCCGACGTGGCAAGGGCGGATCACACCTATGGCTGAGAGTGTATTACCCTGATTAATACCTAAGGCGTAGCAATTTGGCTGGTTAATCCAAGCGTCAACAAAAGCTACTCTTTTTGCTGGGAAAAACGCACTGTCGTAAGCAATGACCTCTTCTATCGGTAATTTTTCAAGTGCCACTAAGTTTGTACAATTAGGCGCTTCGCCACCACCTACGCCTTCGTAGCGAATATTGCGATAGGCGAGCTTAAAACCCGATTTTTTGTAATTCTCTTGCTGCGCGACCACCCCATCAAGTGCGATGTTACAACCAGCTAGATATTGAAGTCCTGCCTGCCAAATCTGCATCCCATAACCCTGACCTCGATATTCTGGTTTAACAATATAAAAGCCTAAAAAACCAAATGTATCATCATACTTAACCACCGAAATCGAAGCGATAGGTTCATCGCCAAGATAGCCAATTAAAAAGCCATTCGGATCGGCCTGATAGTAGCACCGTGCGTCGCTAAGCCCAGGGTTCCACCCTTCTTGCAGAGCCCACTTTGCTGCAATTTCTAATTCAGTTAGGTCCATTACTTTTATTTTAAATGCTCTATTTTCCATGGCGTATCTACTTTCCTCACCTGATGTAGTTTGTATTATAGCGGACAATCCTGCACTGCAATGGCCCAGAGATAGGCATAATAAGCCTCAAATTTGGAGCAAATATAAAGGACAGGCACACTAACACCCGAACAATTATTATCACTGATTGATTTTCCACACGCATCGCTATATGGTGTGCACCAAATACAAGTCTAACGTATTAATTAGCAAAAAATAAACCATAAAAAGGAGTTGTTTTATGGCCCTCTACATTAAAGATTCTGCACTCGCATGCCCTGCGACAAAAGTGCTACAAGCGACTGATTTTTACAAGCCATTCCCAAGCAGCCAAGATGTCGCGTTTAATGACACTCAGCTATTACCAGTAGGACTACTTGCCTATTCAAAGTTAGACGCAAACAGCGATGATAATGTACTTATCGCATTACCGATTTCTATGGAGATTTTTGATGGTGACCTTCCTTATATCTCCTACTCACTGACAGACATTGGGTGGCAAGTTGACGCTCACAATGTTGACAACCTAAGTGAAGAGAAGGAGGATTTTGAAGACTATAGCGAATACTATCAGCAAGCAGCCAGCTTCTACGCTAAACATCAACGACTTAACTACTCTCTTGACGAAAACGATGAAAGCGTTCCGCTATTTGAATTCGGCGGCCAACCCATACTCGGTTGCAATTGGGATGCCTATTTGTGGGATGAAGAAGGTGATGATGAAACGCGCTATTTTGACGCTATGGATGAGCAAAGCGGAGAGAATTACAGCCACTACTCCACTCGTGAAATTGGCTTTTTTGATGAAGAGCATGACGTAGATTTTACGTACCTTGGCACCTTCTGCTTCTCCACTTATTTTGAGGGCGGTGGCGAAGGGATTGTTTTTTATAGTGCTAAACACAAGAGAGTATTGGTTATCGCCGAGTTTTCTTAAGTTCAATTAAATTCTCTCAAGGCACGATAACGGAAGTCGCCGTGCCTTTTCATTCTGTGTTGGGTCAGGTCAACAACAACCCTAAGCAAACTTTAAGTGAACCGACACACCCGTTTCGCCACTTTCAATCATCACCTCTACAGAAAACTTCTCACAAAGACGCTTTACTAGCGATAAGCCAATGCCTGTACCTAAACTATTAGGACCCCGCATGCCAGACTCAAAGGCTTGCTCGTTTACCGTAAAGATCTCTGGTAACCCTTGGCCATTATCCGCAATCGTTAGTGTATTATCTCTGTAACGAATATGAATTTGCTCGCCTTGGCTATGATGTACAGCGTTCTGTAACAGGTTTTGCACTACCAATCTTAGCTCCTGCGCGGCCATAGGAACAAATACATTGCCGGGTAAGTCAATACTTAGGACTTTATGCTCAAACAGCGCTTGATTATTAATAATGCAGGCTTCAATCACGGATTGTAGATTAGTCTGCTCCGGTGTATTTGCTTTTTCCCGGGCAAGGGCAAGTAACGCTTCTAGTGTTAGCTGCATCTGCTGATCAGACTCCGCTATCCTTGCCACCAGCTCTTGCTGTTTACTGTTTAACTCAGTGTGGTTGAGTAAACTGACCGCCCCTTGGGAAATGGTGACAGGTGTTCTCAATTCATGGGAAATATCTCTGGTAAATTGGCGTTCACGCTCAACGAATGCTCGAATGCGAGCAAGGGCCGATTCTAGCGTTTGTGCAAATTTACCAATTTCATTTTGCGAAAACTGAGATGCAAAATTGGTCGGTAGGTTTTCAACGGGACTCGCCTCTACAATAGCCATAAGCTCATCCAAAGGTTTAAGTAGTTTTTTTGCCAGCTTTACCGTACCGAGCGCTAACAATAACGCGATTACTAATCCAATCACCAATAAGGTCAGTGAAAAACCAAGCATTAAGCCTCGAAGTTCGCGCACCACAAGATGGCCGCTTACTTCAGCAAGCAATAAACCTTGTCCACGGTCATCCTTGTTTAGAAAGGCGATATGATAATGTTTACCCGCCTCAGCGCTAAACTCTTTACGGTTTGGTTCCTCAGCGAGTAGCGTTCTTACCACCGCGGGTAAAGTGTCGGTTGTAGGATGAAATGTGACGAAGTCAAAATGTGCTTTTGGTGTCTCGTTATTGACGATTTGAAGCGCTATCTGCTTTCTTTCATCCTCTAAAATTTGATAAAAAAAACTGTCTTCTATGATGTAGCTAAAAAGCAAAGTGATCAGTGAAAATAATACACTGAGCAACACGACGATAGAGACAAAATAAGTGATGATGCGGTTTCTTAGTTGTTTTGTTTTCATTTTTCTCAGTTGCAATTTCAGCTATAAATCCAGCACTAAGCCAACGCTGTGAATGGTTTTAATAATGGCAGTTGGAAATGGCTTATCTACCGCTTTACGTAATTGGTAGATGTGTGACCGTAAAGAGTCCGGGTCAGTGCCCTCCTCGCCCCAAATACGCTCAACGAGCTCACTCTTTGATACCGCTCGAGGGTAACTTTCCATCAAAATTTTAAGAATATTGAACAATATGGGCGGTAGCACGAGTACAGTTTCACCTCGTGTTACCGTTTGATTTTGATAGTTGAGCGTAACCTGTTTATCTGCGTCCCCTACACTGAGTGTTCTTGCAGCAGATGTGGGATTTAATCGGCAAGTTAATGCGCTGACTCGAGCAGCTAGCTCCTCTAGCGAGAAAGGTTTGGTGAGGTAATCATCCGCACCCTGCGCAAATCCTGCTAATTTATCGTCCAAAGTATCTCGAGCAGTTAACATTATGATGGGAATATGCCTGTCGGCTTGAAGTCTTAATCGCTGACAGACCTCAAGTCCTTCAATATCTGGCAGCATAATATCCAAAATAATACAGTCAAAATATTGCGTTAAAGCAAGCTCACAACCCTGCTCTCCCGTATAGGCAAAGTCCAAACTATGTCCCTGCATATCAAAGTAATCAGCAATATTACTTGCAATCGCGGGGTTGTCCTCAATCACTAAAATATTGAGTTGTGAGCTTGTTTTCATTAATACCAGCCTTGTAGTTTTTTATAGTAGCCTTCAGGCAAGATATGCTCACCTTCAATGACCACGTGATGTTTTTTAACACTCGCAATGGCCTCGAATAATGCTTCATTTTCACGCTCGCTGGCGTATTCATCGTCATCCGCCGAGACCAACCACACCTTGGGAGAATCAACAGCCGTCGCAAAGTTTTTAATCGCCACTCGAGCCACCGCGTTAGTCAGGTAAGGCGGAACAATTGATAACACATTATCTACTCGTTTATCCAGTGCAGCTAAAATTAAACTGATTTGACCTCCCATGCTGTATCCTGCAACGCTGATTTGGTTTTGATCAAATTGCGGCTGAGTTGCTACCCAATCAAGCAATACTCGGTGGTCTTTTACCGAATCAATAATTAACTTTTCGTATGGATCGCGCTTGCCCCACCAATCTAAATCATGCATCACTTCAATAATATTATGATCAAGATTTTTACGCTTACCATGATTCCTCGAATCAATAGCAACCACTGCATACCCATTTGCTAGTGCCATTTTGGTAAGCTCATCCGTTTGCTCAAACGTATCACGCCCCTTAAAGCTCTCTTGTATCCAGCGTACATCACTTCGGCCCATACCGTGGACACCCACCATAACGGGCATTGGTTTAGTCGCGTCGTAATTACTTGGGTAGAGAATATGACCATTGACTTTATCGCCATCAAACGTCGTGTACTCAAGCGCAAAGTGATTGGTTTTTAATGGCGAAAGATTTACCTCCACCGCCTTTTGCTCATAGCTATATATTTGCGTTAATTCCTCTGTAGTAACGCTATATGGCTTTAATCCAAACACTGCATACCAAACAGCGGCAACGCCTGCGATAATTCCAGTCACTACTAACATTGCTTTTCTCCAGTTTTGCTTAACCATAAACTTTCTCTTTTAGTGCAATCAGATTCTCTGCCGTACCATGCTTTTTAAGCGCTGCTTCTAATGTGGATTTTGCACCAGACATATCATTTAGTTTGAGCTGTGCATTTATTAGTGCTTCGTACAGCATGGGGTGATCGATATCTGCAAGGGTTAATTCCATCAACTCAACGGCCACGGCAAGTTGATAAGCAGTTTGCGCATGCTGCGCTTGATATAAACCAGAGATCCCGAGCAACATAGGATCAAACGATGACTTATCCGCTAAGTAACGCGCCTTCGCTTTGCTGCTATCTAAAAAGAACCCTTCTACCAACAAAATACTTTCATCGTCTTTGAATCGCGGTAACTCGCTTACCGTCAGACCTAGTGCCGCAACCATCGCTTTAGCAGTATCTACCGTAGAAAAAGGGTTTTGTCCTGTGATCAAATGGCCGTCAATACTTACCTGATTCAACATCAACCCGTCTTGCACAAACGATGCTCCACGCTCAATGAGTTTATCTTCAAGTAGGAATGGAAACTGTTTGGTCCACTTTTTACCAAACGCTGCTTCTTCTTCGTTAGTAAAGCCATTTACTCGCTTGCCAGCAATTAAATACTCTCCATTTTCAAGCTTTACATCCACCAATGCCGCAGGACCATGACAAACCGCACCAATCACGCCGTTGTTAACGTAGATATCACGAATAATTGCCTGTAACGGCTTGGAGTCATGCAAGTCGAACATTGGGCCTTTGCCCCCAACCACAAATACAGAATCGTATTGCGAGGGCTCTAACTCACTCAGTCTTTTAGTGTTTTTAAGCTGCGCCATCGCAGTCGTATCGTTACTGTATGCTTGATTGTAGGGTTTGTTCTTATCGAACTTATCGGCCAGTGGTTCACCGCCCTTTGGCGAGGCTAACGTGACTTTTATGCCATTTTGTTTGAACACGGCATACGCTTTACTGAGCTCGTCAAATTCAAATCCAGGTTTGCTTAAAGAGCCATCAGCCCCCATTTCGCCATAACTACTGAGCACCATGAGCACATGAGGTGTATTTTTATCTTGCGCAACCGCATTGATTGAAGTTGCTGACACCGCAGCAACGAGAGATAAGGTTAATAGTGATTTGTTCATCATCCTGTCCTCGGGCCTGTAGACCCTTGTGTTGTTTTGTTACAGACACTTTATGCGGACAGGTGTGAAATGGATGTGAAGTGAAGTCAATTCACATGATTTAAAAAGCGAAAAACAGTTAATTATGATGTCAAAGGCTTTGGGAATTTAGCTCTTACGTCGTCTATTAAGCGCTTGCGCGAGCTACGTTCACGCTCATGAGGCGCAAATAAGGCACTGGCCTCATCCAATAAATCGACCACTTGGTGAAGGTTGGTTAGTTCATCTAGGCTCAAGCGTTCATCTCGTGCCAAATACTCATTGATGATAACGATAGCGGCTTCTTTATTTGCAATATCTTCAGGTAAACCCGTTTTAGTACAAAGTCCGTAAATACCGCCAAGGAAGTGTTGCCATTCACTTTCTAAGTGGGCGTCTATGTTTTGATCCAGTTTTGCATCTCGCGGATTAAAGCCTTGCGCTTTTAATCTATGCAGTTGGTTTTTATGACGTTTACTAAAGAGTGCAAAGGCTTGTGCTTCATCCGTAACTTGCGAAACAGCACCAAGCCACACTAAAGCGCCTTGCGGATAAAATTCTAGGCAGCTTTCATCACTGTGCTCGCCAAAGAATGAGTCACATTCGAGCTTTAATGCTAACTTATAGGCGGCTTTTGGTATCAAACGTTTTTCAATTAACGTAGCCAATTCAAGGTGGGATAACTGCGACTCGCGCAGCAAAGTCTCTTTAGTAATAAAATGCGTCTGCAGATAATTGAGTAGTTCCATTAATTATTCCTTTGCATTTGTTAACTTTATTTTTGCCCTAAGCGCAGTCGCGATGATAATCAAGCCAAGTAAGTTGATGTTTACGGCTATGGTTTCTAGGTTCAACTGAACTGTTAATAGCAGCCCTGATGAAAATTGGATTAGCGTATCATCAACGACTACGCCAATGGACATGAGCGCGCCGAGCACCGCAGCCCAACTTAAGGCCCTGAGTTGCTTTTGATATAACTTAAACGCGACCACCAAGCATAAAAAGCTTGCTGTAAAGTCGAGGATTAACGTCAATTCCGGATGGTTAAATACACCCAGTACTGACAATACCACCCCTGCAAAGCCGGCTGCAGCTACTAAGAAAGTCGTGATTTTTGAACTGATTATGTGATGAGAGAACATTGCTTTATTATTGTTAGTTGGGTTAGCAGCAGTATAACCGCTAACCCTTTGCGTAAAAAATATTATTGTACCTTTTTCACCATTTCTTCAATATATTTGATGGCAATAAATGGATCTGTTTCATCAAACAGGTGAGATGCATATTTCATGGTAATGGGCGTAACATTATCGCCAATTTCTTGCAGCTTTATTTGTGCGTCATTCCAAGTTAGGGTGTAAATATCGACATCGGCATAACTCATACCTGCTGAGCGAATAGAAACATGAGGGATCCCACGTGACAGTATAGTAACTGGCATTTCTCGACTGGTTTTGTACATTGCTGTATGAGAAGAAGCCTCTTCAAAATCTTCTAGTGAATGAGTATCTCGCTCCCAGTTAATGATCCATTCCATTATCTTCCATGCTTCTTTGGACATCTTACTTTTCATATCGTGATACCAAGACTCATGAGCGATATCGATAAGCACCATACCTTTTACTTTTTCAGGGTTTCGGTTGGCATAGGCTCTTGCAACAAAACCACCAAAAGAGTGAGGTACAAGTACCAAATTATCCATTTTAGTGGCTTGAGTGAATGCCTCAAGCTCTTGTGTAAGCTCCAACATAGTACGCACTCGTGGCTTTGCAAAAGTGCTTTTTCCGGTGCCCGCTCTATCATAAAAACATAAACGATAGCCTTTTGGATTTATGTTATGAATGGTGTTTTTGTAGGTTTCATGAGCATCAAGGCCCATTCCAGCAAGTAAAAGTGCCGTTGTTTCGCCCTCTCCTTTACAAGCATAAGCAAGTTTATTGCCGTTTATTTCCACATATTGATAATCGTGTTCATGAACTGATTGGTTGGCGCTGGCCACTGAACTATAAGCGACGAGTCCGAGTACTGCTGATATTATTGTTTTCATTGTCCTTTCTCATTTTTAAGTTTTCCCAATAACATACTAATTAGTCTACTCGATAAACGCAACAAAGTTTCAGAAACTTCTGAAACTTTATTAACTCAACGTATAAATGAAATAAGCTACATAAACAAGATACCACCTTCTCGACAACTAAGCTTAAGGTCTAAAATAAGCAAAGGCACACAGAGCAAAGCGACATAAATAATATTGATTGTCATCGATGCAAATCTTGCGCTTTGATGGAATGTTAGCTTAAAAAACCACGAGAGTAGAATTTACTACTCCTTGTTTACACTCACTCAATTCACGTTATAGCGCAACTAAACTAAGGGAAAGATTTGTCACTCTTGACGAGCAAAATAACTCATTAGACTGAGACTTTCTATTTGTGTCTAATGCGCGAAAATTAATGAGACCTATCACTCAGTGAGTAGCCGCCATTGATGGCGCACTGCAGGCTGAACTCTAACTTACGTTAAGGAACTTGAATGACCAAATTTACCTCTTCTGAGCAAGCACGTGAATGCTACAACGTGCGCCACTGGAGCCAAGGCTTCTTTGGTATTAATGATCAGGGAGAGGTTACAGCGATGCCGAACCAACATCAGCCACAGCACGCCGTAACTCTGACAAACATTGCACAACAAATTAAATCTGAGGGTTATACCCTACCTGCGCTAGTGCGTTTTCCACAAATTCTAGAACAGCGTGTACATAATATTGTTGGTGCGTTTAATCAGGCGATTACTGATTACAGCTACCCAGAAGACTATTTATTGGTTTACCCAATTAAAGTAAACCAACAAAAAGAAGTCATTGAGGGGCTTATTGCAAGCCAAGCAGCCAGCGATAAAAAACAGCTTGGCTTAGAGGCTGGCAGTAAAGCTGAATTACTTACTGTATTGGCGCTTAGTGAAAAAACCAGCGCAGTGATCGTGTGTAACGGCTACAAAGACAGAGAATACGTCCGTCTTGCGCTTATCGGTGAAAAATTAGGTCATCAAGTTTATATCGTTTTAGAAAAGCGTTCTGAGCTCGACATCGTGATGGCAGAAGCCAAAGCACTAAACGTTAAACCACGTTTAGGGTTACGCGTACGTTTGGCATCGCAAGGTAAAGGTAAATGGCAAGCAAGCGGCGGCGAAAAGTCCAAATTTGGTCTGTCTGCATCGCAAGTTCTTACGGTTGTTAACCAATTAAAGCAAGCTGACATGCTAGACGCGCTGCAACTGGTGCACTTTCACTTAGGCTCGCAAATGGCCAACATTCGTGACGTGCGCGTTGGTGTGGGTGAAGCCGCTAGATTCTACTGCGAGTTACGCCGTTTAGGTGCAAACCTGTTGAATTTAGACGTAGGTGGCGGACTTGCAGTGGATTACGACGGTACGCGTAGTCAATCGTCCAACTCGATGAACTACAGCTTAGCTGAATATGCAAACAACATCGTTTACACAGTAGGCGATACCTGTAAGCAATACAATCAGCCAATGCCAAAGATCATCTCTGAGTCGGGTCGTGCGTTAACGGCGCATCACGCGGTATTAATCACCGATGTGATTGGCACAGAGAGCTATCAAGTAGAAGAGATAACTGCACCGGTAAGTGACGCCCCAAGACTACTGCACAATATGTGGACGTCTTGGCAGGCGCTCAACGAGCAGAGTGATGACCGCGCGTTGATTGAAATTTTTCATGATACGCAGGGCGATTTGGCAGAAGTACACAGCCAATTTGCAATGGGCCTATTAAGCCTTGAGCAAAGAGCATGGGCGGAGCAAGTAAACCTGCGTGTATGTTATGAGCTAAACAGGCGTATGGACAACAAAAATCGTTTCCATCGCCCAATTATTGACGAACTCAGTGCTAAGCTTGCGGATAAATTCTTTGTGAATTTCTCGCTATTTCAATCTTTGCCAGACGCTTGGGGTATTGAACAGGTATTCCCTGTACTGCCACTCAGCGGGTTAACAGAAGCACCAAAGCGCCGCGCGGTATTGCTGGATATTACCTGTGATTCTGACGGTACAGTGGAGCATTATGTGGATGGTCAAGGTATTGAAGCCACGCTACCAGTACCAGAGTTTTGCAAAGATAAACCCTATTTATTGGGATTTTTCTTGGTGGGAGCATACCAAGAGATTTTAGGTGACATGCACAACCTATTTGGCGACACCCACACCGTTGTAGCCACATTAGATGACCAAGGCGAATTATCGCTTGGTAATGTGGATGCGGGTGACACCGTTGCCGATATGATGCGTTATGTACACCTTGATGTTGAACAGTTTAAGCGTAATTTTGCCAACCTAGTTGAAAGCAAACTACCGCTTGAAGAACGAGCTACCTGCCTAGCAGAGCTTGAAACCGGCCTTGACGGCTATACTTATTTGGAAGATTTTTAACCCATGAGCCACTTATTCGATCACACCGATCATTCTCTGTACTCCAACGGCATGACGTTTTTACGTCAGCCAATGGTACGCAATATCACAGATATTGATGCAGACGTTGTGGTACTTGGCTTGCCATTTGACTTGGCAACCTCTGGACGCCCAGGCGCACGCTTGGGTCCAGATGCAATCCGTCGCGCATCCGTGCATTTAGCTTGGGAAAGCAAAAAATATCCTTGGTCATTTGCATTGTGGGACAAAATTAAACTAGAGGACGCTGGCGATTTCACTTACCCAGTTGGCGATCCTGAGTATTTTACTGCGCAGCTCGAGCTAGCTGCTCTGCAAATTTTGCAGCAAGGCAAAACGCTATTAAGCCTAGGCGGTGATCACTTTGTGACCCTGCCACTGCTGCGTGCTCACCAGCAAATTCACGGCAAAATGGCGCTCGTACATTTTGATGCGCACACAGATACATACAGCCAAGGTTCACGCTATGACCACGGGACTATGTTCTATCATGCTCCCATTGAAGGCTTAATAAGCCCAGAGCATTCAATGCAAATTGGCATTAGAACCGAGTACACAGAGCAAGGTCACGAGTTTGGCGTGATTGACGCTATGGCAGCAAACGACTTAAGCGCTGAAGAAATAGCAGCACAAATCAAAGCACGCGTCGGCGATTTGCCGGTGTACTTAACCTTTGATATCGACTGTCTAGACCCAGCATTCGCACCAGGCACCGGCACCCCAGTGTGCGGCGGTCTAACCAGCGACAAAGTGCTGAAAATTTTACGCGCACTGCAAGGGATAAACATGATAGGCATGGACGTAGTAGAAGTTTCCCCTTCCTACGACCAAAGCGAGCTCACCGCAATCGCCGCCGCCACCATTGCACACGAACTACTGCATCTGTGGGCTGTAAAGCATAAATAACCGGATGCAGGTTTGGACTAAGCCACCTTAACAAGGTGGCTTTTTCTGCCTGAGTATATGAGATTTTTATACTTTTCCGTTGATAACATCTATGGCTTTAAGCATTACTGAGATATCTTGCTTCATTCTGTCAGTCACCTGTAAATCGTCATAGTACTGTTTTCCATGAAATCGGATTATGACGTCTTTCGATGTGACGATTTTGTCTGCAAGCCTACGGAATTCCATTTGTTTTAAATCGAAATAAGTGTATTCCCAAACTTTAGCATAATGATCTCTATAGAATTTTCTCTCTGGTGATTTCCATATGAAGTCATCAGCAACAATTGTAATTCTATCAGCAAAAAGCCAATCGTTTCCGTAATACTGGATTTTAAGCAATGCACTTGCTTTTAATTTCGTAAAGCTACCTTTTAGTGAAACGTATGAGTTAGAAGAGTATGGCCCTGATATATATCTAAGCGGTTCAAACTTAATAACTCTGTCTACCTTATCATACTCCTTGTAAAATCTAGATAATCCATTTAATACATCGTTTCGTTTTTCTAATGGAAGATTTTCAACATACGCCTTTAAAAATCCATTCCATGTGTTGCCCCGTAAGAGCATGCCGTTACTGAGCATCATTTCGCTAGGATAATATTTGTAATTTACGTCAACTTTTAGTTCTGCCCCTTCAACCAATGACACCCATTTTGGTGCATCTAGTGTACTTTTATCTGTAGTCACTGTTTCACGTGATTGACCAGCTAGGGGAGTTGTCACACAACCAGCTAATGTAAGCATGAGAACAAAGGCAAATATTCTTTTAATTGGTTCGGTTTGATTGTTATATTTGAAATTCACCTAACTTCCTTTCTATCCACTTTTTAGAATATCCCTTTAATAATTCAAGGCTAAAATCCAGAGATTCACTTGCTGTTTTATTCTTAAACTCTTCCCAGACAGGTAAACGGTTAACAGAATCCCAGTATTGGTTTGCAAACTCTGTAAGCCTCCATTCAACTGAACTCCACACAACGTTAGCTTCGTCAAAATTTTTATAAGGTTTTCCATCGTAATTAGAAATAAGCCAACCTCTGTCAACAAGCCTATTTAAGTGAAACTTGAGTTCTTCGGTTGAGTACCCTTGCACCGTATCACACTCGACGACTTGCTGAATTGATAATTCAGCTTTCTCCGATTTGATATAAATAGCAATAATATCTTTTACACAGTCGTGATTGATTTCCATAACGCTCCCTAGAAATATAATACTTTGGCATTTATGCACACGCAGTATGCATAATAATCCTCCACCTGTACACCTTAAACCCTTAGGTTTGATAAGTAACTATTTGACGCTACCGATACAACGTGACTTAACCTCTTCCGGAACAATGTATTTATGTACATTATTAAACTCATTTTTTATTTCGCAAGGTTCTGTTAGCTCTGACGCAACTTGATTGACCCCAGCTTTTTGGTATCAGCCAGGGAAAGAATAACTTGGGGCTACGAGTAAAGTCAGCCCGTCCTCCTGACAGATTTCGACGCCCATCCATGGGCTACGACATACTTTTCTTTGATGCCCAAAGAATCGTTGCGCAAAAGAAAGGGCACTCCCAACATCACACTGACTCCTCAAGCAAATTGCCAATATGAACGTCACCGCTGTGTAAGGGCCATCCTTTGCCCTGTCACCGCTTTTCACGCATCCATGCGTTGAAATGACTCATTGGCAATTTACTTTCGGGTGTGATGAGGGAGGAAAACGGTGCTGAGAGATTTTTTGGTGCTTGCAAACAACTATGTTGCTAATGGCTTTGTGAACAGCTAACAGGCGACTTATTCCCCTTCATCACACCCGAAAAGTATAAGCCGATATGCAATGTGCCGACAGGACGTCGGCCAAGTCTTGTCTCGCTCAGGGACGTGCCTTACAAGACGGTTGCACTATATCGGGTTAGGATTTGAGGATTAAGTGTGATGCTAGGGCGACGTTTTCTTGGTTCGCTCGAGCGCGTCGTTTCAAAAGAATGAACGAGAAGCGCATGGATGCGCTTTGATACCAATCAAAAAAGGCAATTTCAAGTTAACGTATTTAGGTCGGTCTTGTAATTTATTTTGCTTTTTTAAAGATTAAGCATGCCATCTCACCAACAAAGCACTTGTACCAAGTATGGGCCAATGATAATTTGCACATCACAAGGAATGAAAAGGTAATCACTGTACGTTTTAAGTATCTTCAACACAGACTTGAGACCTGAATTCATATCGCCACTTTTTTATTTGATAAACGGTCATGGAATATAAACAACCTAAAACACTATTCGAGCGTAGGCTTGATACGCCGGATCACGAACTTTATCTCGTCTCCATTCAGAGTGATGGTACTGTGTTATCTGCGTATGGTAGATATGCACACAATTCAGGCGCCAAAACCGTATCTTGGAATGAATTTCTTCAAGGGGATATGAATTCCCTCGTGGAAAAAACAATGGGAATTGCTGTACTAAACGAAGTGCTTGAAAAATTGCGAGCGCTGCAGTCATGATAAGAAAGTACACTGAAGATGACATGGATACCATACTTGAAATTTGGTTAAGTGATCTGAACCATTAAAAGTGGATTTCTTCGTTACTTCTGTTATTTATTCCTGAGAACAATTTTATTGAAACAGCAAATTAAACTACAACAAACTACCCTACCGCTAAATAAGAGGTACTACACAGTCAACACCACTTTCCCCCTCACATCTGAAAGGCATCACTTCTCAGCGGGTAAACCGCCTACAAGACTGTTTACATCCTCACTCAAATTGCGTTAACCACTCTTTTAACACACTATTTAACAAGGTTTGCTGCTCTTTACTCATTCCTTCAACCAATTGGGCCTGAATGGTAATATGCGGTTCAATCAGCTTTTCAATCAGGGCGAGGCCTTCGGTTGTCAATTCAACTGTTACACTGCGGCGGTCTTCTTTACAATGCTCACGTTTGATAAGGCCTTTTGCCGCTAGCTTATCTAAACGATTGGTCATCGCGCCAGAGGTGAGTAGCATGGTTTTAAATAGCTCTGATGGGGTTAAGCGAAATGGTTTGCCGCTGCGGCGCAAGGTAGCTAACACATCAAATTCGCCCAAATTTAATCCGTATTGCTTGTGCAGCTTTTCAACTTCGGCTTCCATATGTTTAGCTATGCGCACTAAGCGACCCATTATCGCCATGGGCGTTGTTTCTAACTGTGGTTTTTCACGAGCCCATTGCTCTTGTACTCTATCAATCGCATCCATCAATATTTGCCCCGACAACAAACTTTATAAAGAAATATTTTAACATAAAGATACTTTACAAAAAGTGTTTTTAGTAATACCTTACCGCAAAGTATCTCAATATAAAGATAGTTAATGTGAATATACTCCTCGCGATGATCCCTGCATTTTTATGGGGTACCACATATGCGGTGACACAATACACCCTTGCGGACTGGCCGCCTCTTTTACTTGGCGCTATTAGAGCGCTGCCGGCTGGGCTTATTTTGCTGGCAGTTAAGCCGAGTTTGCCAAAAAAAGCAGACTGGAAAATACTATGCGGCCTTGGGGCGATTAATATCGCGGCCTTTTTTAGCATGATCTTCGTGATGTCGTTAACGCTACCATCTGCTATATCGAGCGTAGGCATGGTGTCTGTGCCGGTATTCGCCATGCTTTACCATTGGTTAGTCAACAAGCAACGTCCAGGATTGGTGCAAGCGTTATGCGGCGCGGCGCTTATTGTGTTGGCCTGGTTGCTATTTGATCCGAGTTCACTGAATTTAAACCCTCTTGGTTTAGCGGCAATACTTGCGGCAATAACCTGTATCGTGATCGGCAGCTCAATCACTAAGTCTCTTGGTGATCGCATGCATTGGTGGACGGTGTTAACTTGGCAGCTCATAATTGGTGGTGTTATTCTCACATTCGCATCAACCGTTCACGGTGTAATCGCACCAGCTAAGTATATTGCGGCTCTTAACAATTTATCGATGACCAATCTCAGCGGCATATTATGGGTTGTGCTCCTGAACACCGCGCTGGGTTATAGCTTGTACGTGTGGTTACTACAACGTATGTCTGTGGTGGACTTTACCTTTGGTGGTATCGCAAATCCGATAGCGGGTATTTTGACGGGGTTGGTGCTACTGGGCGAGACGTTCACGCCGCTTCAATATAGCTTGATGGTTGGCATGATTGTAATGCCGCTATTACCGCAAATTATCGTCACTACCCTACGAAGCAGAGCTATGCCTGCTAAGTGTGAGGTAAACTAATCAGTTGAGCGCATAGCAACTATGCGCTCACTCACTTAAATAGACGAAATTAAAGTGTGAGTCGATAGATATATAGCGACTCGTCACTTGCTACGCCCAGATCATTGACACAGGACTCAACAAACTGGCCGCCTATTTTTTCAATGATCCGCTGGCTCGCAATATTTGACTGTAAACATTGAAACTCCACAGCTTTAATATCACTTACCTCTCGAAGCTTGGCAATAACCTGTTCAAGCACTAGACCGATTAAGCCGTGACCTCTTGCCTTTTCGCCAAGCCAGTAGCCGATCTCAGCGGTTTGCGTTTGGGCGTCCATATATTTAATCCCAAACACACCACAAAACTCGCAATTAAATTCAATAGCAGACCAAAGTCCGCCAACTTGGTTGTTTATACGTGTGTCGATATATCGCTCTGCGTCAGCCTCGGTATGTAGTGTCGCAACCCACGGCAGCACATTTTGTAAACTTGCACGACTGCTTTGTACGCAATCAAATAATGGCTTTGCATGCGTCAAAGCAAGGTTTTGTAGTTTGAGATTGGCAGAAATATCTAGTTCCACGAGATGTTCAGCTCCATTTACTCACCTCTATTCAAATACAGGTCTAAAGAAGCTGCGTTCATAGCTGATTATGCAACCGGTATCTTCTGCAAATTTAATTGCAGCCTGACACTGTGTATCTTGAAACGACTCATTACGATACGTTTCATAGGCCGCCAAACTGGGAAAGGTGAATAATGCCAAGGCAATATTACTTGCACCTTCCGATGGTAAAAAGTAGCCATTATGCTGCCCACCAAAGCGATTGACGAGTGGGATCCACATTTTGGCATACTCCTCAAAGTCAGCAATTTTTGCCGGATCAACAACATATTTTAAGTAGCAAGTAACCATACAACCTTTCCTTTTTGTTAAAAACACCAGTTTCACATTGCTCTACACAGCGATAGACTGTGTGTGAGATTACTTTAAGCGTTAATAGCATGAAGTTACAGTGATATGGGACTATCGGTCTCGATTAAATGCTCAAACACCTGTTTTGGTCTGAGCTCAAAACGCGCTGACAACGCGAATGACCGCTTAATTCTATCCACACGAAATACGCGAAAGTCCATTCGTAAATGATCCCAAGCAAATATGTACCAAACAGGCGTATTAAAATACAAATAATGGGGTTCTATGACTCTATGGGTCTGTCTTTTATTTTCATCTTCATAGCTTACTTCCAAACATAACTTAGAGATGAAGGCCTGCTTCAGTGCGCTGCAAATTAGCACGTCTGATTGCTCATAGGACGCATGTACCGAGGGCGATGCAGAGCTGCCTATGAGTATCCGACTACGCAGACTCTCTATCTTTCGCTTTTGATCAGTACTTAACAGCGCCAACAATTTATATTTTATAGATTGCAAACTCTCCAAAAACAGCGGCGAATTTAGTCTATCTGACATTGCAAGGCTCAGTAATAAATCCACCGACTCTTCTTCTGTTAAGCTGAGTTTCCCCACTCCCCAACTACGATGTAATCTAACACCACCTCCCTTACCCTTATCAGCATCGATGGGAAGCCCTCTGTCTCTCAAGATATTAATATCTCGATATAAAGTTCGTGTTGATACGTGCAATGCATGAGACAGGGCACGCACCGTTAAAAAATCTTCCGACTTTAACATGCTCTCGAGTTTATCAAGCCTTGCTAAATGACCTGATGAGGTGGTTCTTTTCATATTCTAAATGTGACACAAAATGGCAGCTATATAAGTAGACTAACATGACTAGCAATTAAGTGAACGAAACTTTCAGATCAAATTTTCCACAAATAGGAGATACATAATGACCATAACGACGAAACAAAGTAACGACCTCATTAAGTCCGGCTCTGCGGGAATAAATGATTTTGATTTTGCAATTGGTTGCTGGAAAGTCGTCCATCGACGACGTCACAATCTACTGGATAGCAACTCACCTTGGGTCGAATTTCCAGCGGAGTCAACAACTCGCAAAATCCTCGGCGGACATGGGAATATAGAAGATAACCTGCTGCACTTTCCTGACGCCTCATTTCGAGCAGCGGCTATCCGCTCATTCAATCCCAACAGTAAGCTATGGTCTATTTGGTGGCTTGATGGCCGCTTTGCGGATCAAATCAGTGTTCCAGTCGTGGGGTTCTTTCAAAATAACATCGGTCTCTTTTACGCAGAAGAGCTACTTGGTGGCAGACCGACAAAAGTCAGGTTTAGATGGGATGCTACCACCCCAGACAAGCCACAGTGGGAACAAGCTTTCTCGGTAGATGACGGTGAAACATGGGATATTAATTGGCTGATGAGCTTTACTACAAACAACAAATAAATACCAAATCCTGAGGATGTCAGTGTCAATTCGCAATGGCATCCGAGCAACTTTCGGATCGCAGATACCAACAACTGAGTGATCCGTTTTCACACGATCACCGGTTATTTCTAAACAAGCTATCTACTCACCATAACTAGAGCCTCTTCCTCTAGGCTAAAGCTACTGACAGTAACTGACACACTGAGAGAGTATCGTAGCTGCAACTTTTTAAAAATGATGGAATTCCATGATGGTCACCGTTGATTCTTTGGTGTTATATGTAAGCAATATCGAGCTTAGCGAAGCGTTTTATAGACAGGTATTCCAATGTGAGACTGTAAAGCTTTCTCCAACTTTTGTTTCTATGAAGTGTGCAAACAACATCTCCATTGCACTTAAACAAAACACAGCCCTTACACCACCAAGTCGCATTACCGGGGGCGGTACTGAAATCTCTATTATGCAACCAAGCCAAAAGGCGTTTTTTGCTTTATACGATACATGGAAGTTACTAGATATTGAGTTTGCTCAGGTCCCGCAAGCCGAGGTATATGGCGACAGTTTTGTCGTATTAGACCCAGATAAACATCGTATTCGCGTGTTTGTCGTCAATGAATAAATTTGGCAAAAGCTGCTAGCGCTTCAAGGTGTAACAGGTCTTGACAAACCAACCCATAGTAACACGCAGCTTACCCTCCAAATAAAATCACCCAACTTCTTACTTGCATGGCGGCAATAAAATAGTAAAACATGTCCCAATGCCCTCTTCACTCTCAACCAATAACTCTCCACCATGCTCTTTGATTATATCGTAGCTAATGGAGAGCCCGAGTCCTGTGCCTTTACCGACAGGCTTAGTAGTAAAAAAGGGGTCAAATATCTTATCAATGATCTCCTTGGGGATCCCAACGCCACTGTCTTGCACACTGATCGCAACACTGCCATTTTCCAAATACGTTGTTACCTTAATCTCTCCTTCACTCTTTAAAGCCTGCGCTGCATTGATGAGTAAGTTTGTCATTACTTGAATTAGCTTGCCTTGGTTCCCCAGCACTTGAGGGACTTCACCTAACTGAGTTATCACGTTCGCATGATATTTGAGCTTACTCTCAACCAGATTTAACGTTGTCTTTATGCAGGCATTAATATCGCAAGGTTGCAATTGAATAGTATCAGCTCTTGAAAACTGCTTGAGGTCGTTCACAATCGCAGAAACTCTTTGTAGCCCAGTCATCGACTCATCAATCAGTTCAGTACAATCGCTATTAATAAAAGCAAAGTCTTTGTCTTTAACAAATTGATTGAACGCATGACGTTCATCAGGTTCAAGTCCAAGCAGAACCGCACGCTTTGCAAGCTCAGCATAATCGCCATGATAGTGACGCATCACATCAAGGTTACTCATCACAAAACCGAGCGGATTATTTATTTCATGGGCAACTCCCGCAGCCAATTGACCCACAGAGGCCATTTTTTCTGAGTGAACAAGCTGTTGCTGCGCGGCTTCAAGCTCTCTATTCGTAGCCTCAAGCTGCTGATTTTTCTGGTTCAGTTTTTCAGTTCTTTGCGCCACTAATTCTTCTAGATGTTTATTTAGCTCAATCAAGTCATGCTTATATCGCTCTCGACGCTCATGCTCTTCGGCTAAGGTTTGTGATAGTTCATCAAACGCTAAAGACAGTTCTTGTAACTCATCTTTACTCTGTATTGGTTTCCATTTGAAATCAAATACGCCTTTTTTGACATTACGAGCGATAAATTTAGCTTGGCTCTTCAAGATATACAGATTGGTTGTGAGATATATACCGAGAAAATAAGAGAAAATAGCAACTAACGCCATTTCAAACAGCGCGATAGAAACCGTCCAGCGTTTTACTTCAGACATCGTTCGATTTATCGTACCAATATCTATGCCTATCTGAATAGTGCCAAATAGTGTCCCTCCTTCAACAATATCAGCATGAATATCAAAAATACCGTCCGTGACTTTCGCAACTAACGTATCATCTTCAAATGTGCGCGTTTTAAAGCGCTCGTTTCCTGCAAAGGAAAGTGTTTGGCTTTCACCATCGATCACTTTAACGTAAAGGATATCTGGGTTGCTTAATAACTCATTGGTAAAAGCATCCAGCGTGGCTAAATCGTACGACAACACAGCATCTTTGGTCGCGCTCGCAAACAAACGTGCAGTCGTGGTTGCGCGTTTATTCATGGCGTCATTTGCGGACTCCATCATAAAATCAATCACCACAAATATGAGCGCACTCAACAGCACCGCTTCAATAATAGCGGTGCCAATCATGGTTTTGAGTCTTAACGATAGCCTTTTCATTCAGTCGTGGCGCTTCTTAATAATCCGAGTACTATTTGCCAACCAAGGTTTCTAATTCTAATGCTTTTACGTCTTGCCAGTCCTCATTCGACGCTGCCATAATGCCTTTGAAATTCACCGCTTCGAGTAGCCTCATTCCCTCTTCAGTCAGTTCAAGAGAGGTCAACGCCGCTACTAATCTTTGCCTTGCATCTTCTGGCATTGCTCTTTTTACAGCAAATGCATGTGGTGTATAACCTTTTGTCGTCCAGAGAATGTCGAGTTGTGATTTAATTTTAGGATCGGCGTTGTTGAAAGTACGCATGACACCGCCCCCCGCTTTGACAAATCCTCTCGACACGTTGAGATAAACGGAGTCATGGGAAGATACATATCTTGGCGTAAATTCAATACCTTGCTTCGCCAATTCCCCTCGGGGCAAAATGCTCGCAGCGAATGCAGCAGGAGCCGGAAAAGCAAGCGTTTCTCCTCGTAATTGCGATAAGTCAGTAATACCCGCTCCTTTTTTAACCACGATGATCCCTTTTATCATTTTATCTTTTTGCTTGGCGATAGCTTGATAACCTACCCGCTCATTAAATACAACAAAGTGATAGGGATTCATGTATGCCACATCATACTCTTGCTGCAGCACCCTGGCTTCAAAGGTTGGTATATCTTTAGCGGTTTTAAATGTGTAGTTATCTCCGGTTTTATCACTGAGATAATCGAGAATAGGCTGCCAATTTTTGGCTAACTTATTTGCAGACTGCTGCGGCACAAAGGCGAAGGTATAATCACCACTCAAACATAAAGCGGGAAACAAAATGAGACTCATCAGCAGGATTTTTATCATCACATCACCACCTAGCAATAAACACTTTTCGAATAAGGACTTAAGTTCCACAAAAGTATAGATCAATATTAAAAAACGGCTTATTTACTCATTGATAAAAGTGCCTGTCCTTTATCTTATGTCCTTATCTTTGTTGGCCTTGATATTTTGTAACGCGCTTGCCAGCCAAATGGTAAACTGGTGAAAAATCGCCGAACTCTTGCGATAAGTCGTTTGCCTGAGCCAATAGCCATAGCCTGAAAATTCCTCCATTGCTGAGCTTTTACTTAACCACCCCTGTCTAACTGCAGACTCTGCTAATACATCGCTCAATAGTGCCAGCCCTTGCCCGGCCACAGCCGCCTGCAAGACAAAGTGTTCTTGCTCAAAATAACGCAAGTCATAATGACTTTCGTCAATGTGCGCTTGCCAAGGAATATTTTCAAGCCCCGTTTCGTCTTGCCAATGGGTGAGAAATAGTACAGGTTTACCGTGGTCTGGCACCCGATAATTTGGACTAGCATAAAGCCCTATTTTCTCGGTAATAAGATGAGTTTCATTGGAATTCGGAACCGCTTTGCCATAACGCAGGGCGATATCAATATGCTTCTCTTTATTTAAATCAATGAGCTGATCGCTCGCGCATATTGTGACGGTTTGGTTTGGAAAAGCGCGATTAATGGCAGCCATATTAGGAGCAAGCCAAAGTGCAGCAAATGAATTACAGCATGAAATAAGCAAATCATTCTTTTGCTCAGTAAACTCAATAAACGCATTATCAAGCATATTGAGTGAATCAATACACACCTTTGCCAGTGCCTGTCCTTGTAATGTTAATTGCACTGCTCGCGTTTTTCGCTCAAAAAGCTGAACCCTTAACTGTGATTCCAGTGACTTTATCTGATGTGACACTGCCGTAGGCGTAACATTAAGTACTCGCGCCGCATCTTTAAAACTTAAGTAGTGCGCGGCAACCGCAAAGGTTTTTATATTATTCAAAGACGGTAAATGTGTGAACATAACAAACCTATAAGTTAGTATATCTCATCTATAAGTGGATTCTTCTCAGTTGTCACATTGCTTACGTAAGCACAGAATAAAACACAGGACATAACTGGAGAAAAACCATGAAAAACATTTTATATATAAGTAGTAGCGCAAGAAAGTATAGTGAGACAAGTTCGCAACATCAGTCAATTAGTCGGATGTTAGGTGAGCAATTTTTGACAAAATTTAGCAGCTGCATACATGAAGTGGAAGTCACCCATCGCGACCTCTCCGTGAAACAACCTGCATTCATCGATGAAGCATTTATAGCGGCTGCATTTGCAAAAGGCGTGTTGAGCGAAGAGCAACGCTTAGTACTCGCTGAGTCTGACGAAATTATCAAAGAAGTGACCAATGCCGATATTATCGTGATCGCAAGCCCTATGTATAACTACGGCATGCCTGCTGTGCTAAAGGCATGGTTTGATATGGTGATCCGAGTAAATAAAACCTTCAGCTTTGATTTAGCGCGAGGTGATAAACCACTTGAGCCAATTTTATCGGGTAAAACTCTCGTATTACTGGCATCTTGGGGAGAATTTGCATTTAAAAAAGGTGAGTCACAATATCATTTGAATCACCTAAGTAGCCATATCGAGCAGTTGGCTCCATATTTAGGTGCTGAAACGTTTTATGAAATAGCATCTGAGTATCAAGAGTTTGGCGACGACAGGCATAAGCGCTCAAAACAACGTGCTATTGATGATGTGCACAAACTAGCACAAATACTTAGTGCTAAGTAAGAGCATAAGTGAGCGTATTGCACTCTCCCTACTCTCACGCAGCGTAGCGCTTATAGTGATATATCATCATAATTTATAGATACTTATTCTATATTAATAAAAATTATCAGCAGAGCATGTAACCATATTGAAGATATAGGCACGAGCGGAAATCTACATCGGAGAAGCCTACCCAGAGTGTTCTGAGTAGGCTCAAAGTATATAATGACTATGCGTTCAAAACAGCAAGTAACCTGCCTTTTGACGTCACTAAATCGGCTTTGTCAGCCTCAGCTAGATAACTGATAAGGTAAGTCTCAAGGCTGCTTTCTTCACCTTGCAGTTTTGCATCCAGCATCGCGACTTGCTCAGACATTCTTTCGCTTTGCAACGCTTCCGGTGATGACTGATTCGTTAAAATCTCAAGCCTCAATAGCAACTGGGCGGCGTTTAGCGAGGTTTTATTATTACCTTGCCAAGAGCTAGGAATATCACCGTCAGTTTCTACCGCTTCCACCAATTCATTGAACTTTTCACGACGCTGTGAAGAGAATAGATCATCTAATTTCGACTTCACTTGTGACAATAAACGATTCTTTTCTTGCTTCAGTCCTGGCACTACAATAAACGTATTGAGTTCGTCACGAATGGCAGCCAGTTCATTTTGAGTGACCGCTTCAATGACCTTGTTGTCGAACTCTGCAAGCAACTGGCGCTGCTCGGCTTCCTGCGACTTCTCCTGTGCTTTTTGCTCGGCATATTGTGTGCTGCGCTTTTCAAACACGGCGTCATTATGGGCACGAAATGCTTTCCACAAAGTATGCTCTTGCTTGGCACCAGCAAAACCAATTTGCTGCCACTGTTTTTGCAATGATTTCAGTAATTCACAAGCTGCTGCTAAATCTTCAGCCTCAAGCTGCTGCTGCGCAGTTTCAACTAGCTTGGCCTTTTCAACAGCGTTGGCTTGATGGAAAGCTTTAAGTTTCTCGTAAACCGCTTGATGGTGCTCACGGTAAATCGAATTCAGCTTTTGATAGACTTTGGCATCCACATTGCCAGCGTTTTTCCACACTTTGGCTAGGCGATTAAATTGTGCTTCCACTTCTCGCCAATCAATACCCTCGTTATCCAAAGTACTAACAAGTGCTTTCACTTCTTCAATCACCGCTTCACGCGCTATTTTTGCCTGCTCACGCTGTACTTCTTGCTCCGCAAAGTAAGCGCGACAAGGCACAAACAATAATTCAATTTTTTCATCAAATTGAGCTGCTTGCGCCTTTTCCTGTTCAGTTTCAACATGACCAAGCTCGTTCCAACGTGTTCTAAGCAATTTTACTTCCTCAGCACGCTTAACTGGGTCAACCGACTCCTCAGCCAGTTTGATATCAAGCTCCGTAAGCAATTCTTCACGTTTAGGTGTAGCTGCATACTTTTGCCAATCTTTAAGGTCTTTTAATGCTTGAGACAAGCTTTCATGCTGGTTTTCAAGCTGCTTTTTGTAGTTTGGCGTAAGCAACTCAAACTGCTCAATAAAACCATTAAAAACACCAAATGCCACGTTAAATCGACCCTGATCAATTAATCGTTGAACATCGCGTGCTTTCTTCTTCGCGATTTTGAGTGATTTTTCTTGCTCATTTTTCAGCGGCTCGATAGCTGTCATAAACACTTGGCTTGCATCTGATAACTCAGCTTTTGCTGATTTATGCAATACCTTAGGCAGTGAATCTAACGCTTTACGCGCTGTAACATAGCGGTCTTTTTGTGCTTGTACTTGGGTATCAAGCGCTTCTAACGAAGTTGGTACTTCAACTGCCTTCAACTCTGCCAAGGCATTATTGAAGTTTTCACTTGCAGCAATAAGTGCCGGTAAATCAGCAAGATCACGCTCAATATTTTGCAGTTTTCGGGTGAACTCGCCAAGCGCTTCAACAGTAACATATTGAGGTGCAGACACCTTACCTTTTAATACTTCACTACGTTTAACCAGTGCATCGTGCGAGGCTAAGTCTAGCGTTTTACATGCAATTTCGACCGATTTTTCAATGGCTTCAAGTTCAGCAGTTAATTCCGCGACCTCTAGGGCTTCATTTTGCTTTTGCATTAACACAGCTTGCTGCGCTTGATGTTTAACTTGTAACTCATTGAGATGACGGTTTAATTTATCTGCTACTTGTTGATACTTTGCATCTAGTGCAGTTACCGTTTCAGTATCTAACCACTTAAGCTCAATGCTTTGCCACTGTGCAAATAACTGCTGTGCTTGCGCGTTCACCGTTTCATAGTTTTGCTTATCTCTTAGCGCGTTTAACTTAGCAAGCACAACTCGCGTTTGCTCAGCAACTTGGGCAGGCATTTCTTTTGCTAATCGCTGCTGCTCCAGTGATCCATTCAGAGAAGTCAGCGCTTCACCTTTAGCGGCTTTTAGGACACTCTTTTCAAGTGAATGCTGTGCAATCAGTTCCAGCATAGCGATCTGAAGTGCTTCATCACCTTCTTTGAAGGATTTTTCGATCAACGTGGCATTCGCAAGGCGCTTAAGCAGTTTAACTTTGTTCGTTAAATCGGTTTCAATTAATGCAACTTTCTCAAGCGTTTTAGCTGGCGCATAGCGTTCAATGTATTCTTCACGAATGTTGCTCTGCAGTGTGGTGTCTTGATTAATGACCGCACTCGAAATTTTCTGCTCAGCAAGCTCTTTTAACTCGCTATCTTGCTTATAAACTTTCCACCAAAGACCAAGGTCATTTACCTTAGTAAGTACCTTTTTTCTGATCTGCGCAGACTCGTCCTCAAGTGCTAGCGTATGTAGTAAAGTTGCGTCTTTGCTTAAATCTAACTTGTCCACTGCTTGTGAGCGAACGTCAACCTTAGGGTGTTTCCATTTCGGTGTAAAAAGGTGTTTAAAGATCATTTTCACTGAACCTAGCTATTTCATTGTCGGCTTTGAATTCTTGTTGTAATTCGCGTTTGGATTTTTGCACCATTTCACCTTTTTCGTTGATGGTGAACTGCTCATTGGACTTAGCTACTTTTGCTTGATATAGCATAACCAACTGCACGGTTTGCTCTTTTTGCGCATCACTTAGTGGCGTACCATCTGGCCACTTTCCGGTTGATGCACCATATTGCAAACGCTCGAATACTTCTGGGGTAATATTTTGAACTAAGCTATCTACATTCATTACTACTTTTTCTTTTTCAAAATAACGAGGATGACTCGATTAATTAAGTACCAAACCGCACCAATGCCTATAGCGCTTTTGCTTGCGATCATTTCAAACGAGTTAGGGTCAGGCTGCTGCCAATAGATATATAAGAATCCACTTAGTACTAGGATCAGTGCAATAAACGAGTAATTCATTACAGATTGCTGACGTTTTACACGATTTCTAGAGGCCGCTCTCTCTCTGTCTTCTTGAGAAAAGTCTGCTAAATTGGTTTCACAATGCGGGCAGGACTTATGTTTGGAGGAAATAGATTTACCGCAGCTTGGGCACTGTGCTATTGCCATCGTGTTACTTCTCCATAATACAAAAAAGGGCACCTGTGAGGTGCCCTATTCTACTACCTTTGCGAACTCTTGTCCTTAAATGACAAGATAATTTTAATTAAAATTCACTCACTGTTTGTGTTCTTTGTTGAAATCTTCCCAGTATTCTTTAACCGAAGATTTCATTTCTTTTCTGAGTAGTAAAATACCAAATAAGTTAGGTAACATCATCACCACGATGGCCACTGCAGCCAACTTCCACACCAGTGTCGTATCAGCAAACGACGCCCAGAAGAAACCTGCAACATAGAATACGCGATACGGCATGACCGAACGACTACCAAGAAGATAAATCATCGCTCGGTCGCCATAGTATGACCATGCAATTGCCGTAGAAAACGCGAATAACAACAAACCAATCGAAACGATGTATTTACCATTTTCACCTAAATAACCTCGGGTAAACGCTTTGGTCGTCAGCTCCGCCGAATGCACTAAAGAGTAACCAATCACGCTGATGCTATTGTCTGTTGGCAAGCCGTCTTTCACTTCGACGGTACCCGTGTACTTGTGACGCTCTGTAATACCAAAACGTACTTGCTCACCAATAGAACGCGAATGGATCACGGTAAAGTTTTCTGTTACCGCTTTACCCTGTACGACTTCAATCTCACCATTGAAAGGTTTGACAGTATGCTCTTTTTTACCATTCAAGTAGGCGTACAATGCATCTCGGTCTTGTTGATTCGATTCGTCATATTTACCGTCTAAGATAACCATAGATGAGCGCTCAAAATGGGTTTCGAACTTTTCGGTCCACACACCCGATGACAAAATAACCAATCCCGTCAAGGTACAGATAATGATTGTGTCAATAAACGGTTCAAGAATGGAAACCATACCTTCAGACACTGGTTCATCGGCTTTTGCCGAGGCGTGCGCGATTGGTGCTGAACCTTGACCCGCTTCGTTAGAAAACAGACCTCGGTTCACCCCACGGTTAAATGCATAAGCAAAAGAAGCCCCTAAGAAACCACCCGCTGCCGCAGAACCCGTGAAAGCATCTGTAAATACAGAAAGGAAAGAAGGAACGATATTCTCAACGTTGTAGAAGATAACGGCAAAAGAACCAAGAATATAAATCGCAGCCATTAATGGCACGACGCGAGAAGTGATAGCAGCAATGCGCTTAATACCACCAAGTATTACAAGCGCAAGCAAAACTGAAAGCACAGCACCGGTTGCCATCGGTGCAAAACCAAAGGTCGCTTCCATGCCTTGAGCAATGTTGTTGATCTGCGGCAAGCTACCTGTACCAAATGAGCTAATCACAGTAGCAATTGCAAATAATACCGCTAACCATTTCATGTTTAGGCGACGATCCATATAGTACATTGGACCACCGGCCATGGTGCCATCATCTGTTTGTACACGGTATTTATGCGATAGTGTGACTTCCACAAACTTGGTTGTCATACCAAAAAAGGCAGTCATCCACATCCAAAATAATGCTGCTGGCCCACCGATTGAAATTGCCAGCGCCACCCCACCAATATTACCAGTACCAACTGTGCCAGAAAGTGCCGTTGCGAGTGCTTGGAAGTGTGTGGTATCGCCTTCTAGGCCTTTTTTATCATATTTACCAGTAACGACTTTACACGCATGTTTGAAATATCTGATCTGTGGAAATTTCAAGTAGATTGTAAAAAACAAACCTACCCCTAACAGAACATACGGGAACCAAGGTGAACCACCTAACATTCCATCTAAGCTATCTAATAAGCTGCCTAACGCATCCACGAATATTCCCCTTTATTGTTGTTATTACACCCTGTTGAGGTGTTCTACCTTATTTTTTAATATTAATTTGCTTTAAATATTATTTTGTTGTTCTTTTAAACGCACAAAAATAAACGGGTAATCAAAATGGTGATTACCCGTCTTTAAGCTTATCTTAAGTCGTCAACCACATTTAAGATTGCAGCTAAGGTGTCTTGACCAAACTGATATGAACGTCGGTCTGACCAGCCGAAGTAAGGATCCGGTAGATTTGCATTATCTTTAAACGGCATTTCAACGGTATAGGCCAACGCTTTGAACGCTTCACCAACAGCACATGATGCTACAGTAAGATTTGCTTCACCCGGTGCATCTTTATCGTAACCAAATTCATCTTGGAACTCAGGTGTGATAGTTAACAATGCCGCCTTGAAAGATTCTTCCAAACGCTGTAGACGCTCATCATAGCTCGGAATACCTTCACTACCCGCAACGAAGTTATACGGTAGTGCTTCATCACCATGAATATCGAGGTACATATCCAGCCCAGTTTCATGCATTTTATTTAATACATAATAAACTTCAGGTGAGTTCTCAAGTGTTGGCGTTTGCCATTCACGGTTAAGGTTAACGCCTTTTGCATTTGTACGCAGATGACCACGAACGCTGCCGTCCGGATTCATATTTGGCACGACATAAAATACCGCTTTCGATAACAGTGCAGCGGCATGTGGATCTTCGTCATCCAATAGTTTTTGAAGTAGACCTTCAACAAACCATTCTGCCATCGTTTCACCTGGGTGCTGGCGCGCCGTGATCCAAATCTTTTTCTTCTCATCTGACGGCTCACCAATAGTGAGTAAGCTCATATCACGGCCATCAAGCGTTTGACCTAGCGTCTCTACAACGCACGCATCATGGGCTTGAGCCCAGTAGACTAGGTCTAAATGGCGCTCATAACTATAAGGCGCAAAATAAGCAAAGTAGGTGTGAGCACATTCAGGCTCAAAATCGATAGTTAATGTACCATTCTCATAACGGGTTGGCACACGGAACCAAGTTTGACGATCATAAGATGCAACCGCATGATAATCATCCCAACCTTCTGGATAGGCCGAGTTTAATAGTTGATTGATATGAATTTTGTGCTCTAAAAAAGGCGTAGACTCTAGTCTAAAGTGAAACCATTGAAAAAAGTCAGACTCATTGTCTTTATTGATTTCTAGTTGAATATCTGCAGGTGATTCTGCTTTTACCACCTTGATATTACCACTATCGAAATTACTCGTAATGCGCATAGGTTTCCCTAAATAAGTTAAAAACTGCTGTGTAAATACACTGTTACCATACTCAACTATGCTTCAGTCGAGAATTATATTAAACCTCAAAGAGAGGTAATACTGTGCCTGCCTTTGCACAAAGTTGAGGTGTAACTTTTTGTTAGCTAATTGTAGCTGACCTATCTTAGCAAGCCTACCACAACGAACTTGTTTCAAAAACTAAAAAAGCCAGCTGGTGCTGGCTTTTTATCGTAAATTTCGTATTAGCGAGGTAGGCTCGGGAATTTTACTTCCGCCATGTCTTGCATTACACGTACAACCTGACAGCTGTAACCAAACTCGTTATCGTACCATACGTAAAGTACTACACGGTCGCCATCAACGATAGTTGCTTTTGAATCAACCACACCTGCATAACGGCTACCCACAAGGTCAGTAGACACGATTTCTGTTGATGCAGTGTAGTCAATCTGGTCACGTAGTTCGGAGTAAAGTGAAGACTCACGAAGGAATTCATTTAGCTCTTCAGCGGTTGTTTCTTTACCTAGATTTAGGTTAAGAATTGCCATTGATACGTTTGGTGTTGGTACACGGATTGCGTTACCAGTTAGTTTACCAGCAAGCTCAGGCAGTGCTTTAGCAACCGCTTTCGCAGCACCGGTTGAAGTAATAACCATGTTCAATGCCGCACTACGACCACGACGCTCAGCTTTGTGGTAGTTGTCGATCAAGTTTTGGTCATTGGTGTAAGAGTGAACCGTTTCAACGTGACCGTTTTTAATACCAAACTTGTCGTTAAGTGCTTTTAATACCGGTGTGATTGCGTTAGTTGTACAGCTTGCTGCAGAAACAATCTTGTCTTCAGATTGAATGTCTGAGTTGTTAACACCATAAACGATGTTTTTGATGTCACCTTTAGCTGGTGCTGTAAGTAATACTTTAGACGCACCGATTGACTTAAGGTGTTTACCTAAGCCATCTTCGTCTTTCCAAACACCTGTATTATCTACGATAAGTGCGTTTTCAATACCGTATTTTGTGTAATCCACTTCTTCAGGTGAGTTTGCGTAGATAACTTGAATGTAGTTACCGTTTGCTTTAATCGCACCTTTTTCATGGTCTACTGTGATTGAACCATTGAAAGGACCATGAATTGAGTCACGGCGCAATAAACTTGCACGTTTCTCAAGATCACCATCGCGGCCACCGCGAACAACGATTGCACGTAGGCGTAAATCAGCGTGAGAGCCGCCACGTTCGATAAGTAGGCGTGCTAATAAACGGCCAATGCGACCAAAACCATAAAGAACGACGTCACGAGGTGACGGACGTGCGCCTTGGTTTAGTAATTCTGCAAGTTCTGCATTTAAAAACTCTTCGATTGAGCGGCCTTCACCTGCATTTTTATAAATGTAGGCATAAGCTAGCTTACCAAGGTCAACACGACCTGGTGCTAATTCCATTTTGCTGATCACTTCTAAGAATGGAAAGCTTTCACGAAGACGTAGTTTACGCTCTTCAAAACGTGCTACTGTTTTGTGTGCTTTGATAACATCAATGGTGCTTGCGCTCACAAGAGGACGACCGTATACAGAGATTTCAACGCCTTTGTTACGGTATAGACGACCGATTAGGGGTTGCATGCTTTCTGCATAATCTTGACGCTCTTGCCAGCTGTTTTGATATTCTTGCTCGTGAGATAAGGTCATTTTTTCTGCCTAATAAACAATTTTCTTTGAACGGATAGCCCGAATGGGCACGGCTATTCTAATTTAAACTGCCGTGATTCTCCACTGTTACCGAACAATTCATTGCGTTAAACTAGTAAACTATTAGCTCTACCCTGTTTATTCGGGCGTAACCCCCTATAATTATAAAAAATCATTGAGGTCAAACTATGGCGTTTAAAAAGTCGCTAGTTTTTGCAGCGTTACTACTTGCTGGTTGCGACGACACCCTAACCTTGAACCAAGTGTGTAGCGAAACGCCTGGTTTTTGTGAAGACTTAAATAAAGACAGTCACTGTAAAGACGAACGTGCGTCGCTTATCTACGCGCGCTATCACGAATACAAGTCACCGACGGACGAAAACAAATATGACTTGTTGCAGAATTTAGAAAGCTACAACCTATGTGTTTCTCGCGCCGCCAAAATTGAGCACATCAAGTTAAAGGAAAAAACCACTTCACGAGTGGAAGGTCATCTCACTGCACTAAAAGAAATGACACGTATTTATAACGAAACAAAAGGCAGTAACCACCCAGGTCTACTTTATTATCATTGGTCTCGTGACAGTGATCGCACAGCAATGAACAAGCTTTTGAACATGCAGGATGACCCTAGAGTTCAGAACGATCCCGAAATTCAGCTTTTCCTCGCAGAGTTTTACGCCAAAGTAGACGATGATAAAACCGTTGATATTCTCTACCGCGTATTAGAGCTAAACAAGAGAGGCCATACCCCTAACCCAGAAGTCTATTCATCTTTAGTCAGTATTTTCTACAAACACGAAAAGTATAAGCACGCATATACTTTTGCCAGAGTGGCTCAACTTTCTGGGGTTGAAGATATCGATATTATTCCAGTGACAAACCAACTGGCTTCAATGGGAAAAGATTTAGCCAACTTAGATTCATTGGCGCAACGAACTTACGAGAGCATTCAAGCTGGGGAGTTCGTTTCCCCTCGTGATTTCTGAGTCTTGTTATCAAAATAAAAACGGGAAGCCTATGCTTCCCGTTTTTGAAAAAAAATGATCACTATTTTGCCAGTGCAACGTTAATAAATACCGCGGTCATTAAGATTGGGCAAACAAATCTAACGTACTGAGCAAACCAGTAATGTGCACCACGGGATTCTAAGTGGAGCTGATTACCGCGCTTCCAAACCCAACCAACAGTAATAAAGTAGAACAGCCCCATCAATGGTAGCTGATATTGCGTGAATAGACTGATCACCAATTCGAACAGCCAATCAAAGTTTAGAATAATCGTGCTCGATGCTAAAAAGATAACTAGCGTAACCAACCAAGTCGCTTGTTTACGTTTAAAGCCATGGTTTTCCACCAAGAAAGATACCGGAATTTCTGTTGAAGAAATGGTAGAAGTTACCGACGCAATAGACATAAGCACAAAGAAAGTCAGGCTAACTAATAATCCCATTTCCCCAATATTGGCAAATAGCTCGGGTAAAATAGCAAAAATCAACCGGCCTTCACCGATTAATTTGCCGTCTTGAAATACTTGAACACCATTTTGCTGCGCAACGAATATTGCAGGGATAATAAGTAAACCGGCCAAAAATGCGACACTGGTGTCTAGCATTGCAACACTAAACGTAAGCTTAGGTAGATTTTCGTTCGGTTTTAAGTATGAACCATAAATCATCATGCAGCCCACACCTAACGACAACGAAAAGAACGCCTGCCCCATCGCCGCGATGATCAAGTCAGGATCGCTAATTTTTGAAAAGTCCGGAACTAAATACGTTCTAAACCCTTCTGCTGCGCCGTCTAACGTCGCCATATAGCCAATAAGGCAAAGCAGTAATACCAGTAACAACGGCATAAGTCTGCGCGACCAAGCTTCTATGCCTGATTTTACGCCTTTAAGAATAATGCTCGCAGTCAAAATTAACATCAGTGGGGTAAAGATAAAGTTTCTCAGCATTGAGTCACCGCTTAGAAACTGATGTGCAGCATCTAGTTCAGCCATTTGCGCAAGAGGATCAAGTGCATGAGACAGCATCCACCCAGCCACGATGGAGTAAAAGCTGAGCATCACAATAGCACCAGCAAGGCCGATATACCCCGCAGCGGCTCCTATTTTCGGATTACCTTCACGCCAAGCTGTCTTAAGTGCTTTAACTGGGTTTGCTTGTGCCTGATGGCCTAAATACAATTCTGTGTAAAGTGCAGGTAATGCGAGTAAAAAAATCACCGCAAAATAAACCAGTAAAAATGCACCGCCACCGTGGTTTGCAGCTTGTGTGGGAAATCCCCAAATATTACCAAGTCCAACAGCCGCACCAGCTGCTGCTAACACAAAGCCAAGTCGGCTTTGAAATCCATCGCGCGTATGAGCCATGTCTGTAATCAATCATTATTTTTGTAGACGGCCGATTATACGTACTTCCGCTGAAAATGCGAGAGGTTCTAGCCGTGCCTCAGAAACTCGAGTTGGGCGTCTCTAGAAAGTCCATTTCCTCTTCTGTTGAATCGCGATTGAGTATTTCGTTTCGATGGGGATAACGGCCAAATCTATCGATAATTTTTTTATGCGCGACTTCAAAATCATAATTAGGCAGGTCGCGAAAATAATGGTCAGCGGCACGGTGGATGATGCGACTTTCGCTATGCATCATGGGTAGGTATAAAAACATCAATTCAGTATCATTGAGCTGGCGGTGATAGCCTTTTTCGATAGCGTGTTGGGTGAGGCTTAGCGCCAAAGGATCACAGGCAAACGCCTCTGGAGTGTCTCTGAATATATTGCGTGAAAACTGATCTAATATAATGATTTCGCACAGCGCGCCAAGTGGTGTTGCTCTCCAACTCGAAAGCTCACCTTGGTGCGCCATTTGGTGCAAAATACCGAAGCGATTTTTTATAATGCGATCAAAGTCCGCAGACTTCTTCCACCAGTCTGATTCAGTGCATTCAACAAACCAGAATTCGTAGACGTCTTTATAATTCATGATGGCACTCCTAGGGAAAAACAAACTTGAAGGTCAGCAGACCCTAACCGTTATAAACAAAGTGCCACCCATTACTCAATAATGCAACTTTTTTATTAGTTGACTAATTACAATAAATTTACTTAAGCAACCTCTAGTAATTTAGCATGAATTGATTGCACAACCTGATCTGACTCCTGCTGCTCAACTAAAAAGCACAGATTGTGCTTGCTCGCACCATGGCATATCAATCGAATATTAAACTCTGACAACACATCCATCAGGTTAAGTTGGCACTTCTTCAACTGGATCTCAGAACCTATCATGGCCACCAAAGTAAGATTATTTTCAACGGTCACATGACAAAACTCGCCAAGTTCATCCAAACAAGCTTGTTCTAGCTCTGGTCGAGAAGCATTCGGCGCATTATCCAGCGTAAGTGCAACACTAATTTCCGAAGTCGTTACCAAGTCAACCGATATATTGTAATTGCTTAAAATGGTGAAGATACGAGCCAAAAAGCCGCTAGCAAGGAGCATTTCAGGGCTTTTTAGTGTCAATAGTATTTGGTTTTTGCGTTGTGTCACTGCACGAATACCTGCTTGCGCCGTTTTCTCTTTTTCAATCCAAGTGCCACCCGATTGCGGATCACGGCTTGAACCAACAAATACTGAAATACCCTTACGACTCGCTGGCAATATAGTTGCGGGATGTAACACCTTGGCACCAAATGTTGCCATTTCTGCCGCTTCATCAAAACTCAAACGAGGAATAGGTCTAGCCTTTACACACAAACGCGGATCGGTACTGAAAATACCAACAACATCAGTCCAAATATGCACACTTGACGCGTCAATTGCCTCAGCTAACAATGCAGCACTATAGTCAGAACCACCACGGCCAAGCGTAGTCGTCTGGCCGTATTGGTCACTACCAATAAACCCTTGTGTCACCTGTACTGTGTCGCCAAGTAGCGCGACCAAATTAGTTTGCGCAGCTTCACGCGTAGCTGCGACATTTGGATTCGCTTTACCAAATTGATTATCTGTTTTAAGTACTTTACGCACATCAAAGCGCGACGCCTGAACCTGGTTATTACGTAATATTTGGGTAAACAAATAAGAAGAAAAACGTTCGCCAAAGCTCAGCATTTCATCGCATTGCTGTCTGCTAAGTGCAGGCAAACTCGCAAGGCTTTCAAATTCACTGAACGTTTGCTTGTAACCCTCAGCAAGATCAGCATCCAAAGACACTTGATCGATAATCGCTTGCTGTATGTTTTCAACCGCTGCAACAACTGCTTTGCGCCCGGCTTCATCTTCCTTTTGTTGGGTTAGCGTTACAAGGTGATTGGTTACGCCAGCACATGCACTAACAACGACCACTCGAACATTTGGGTTGTCACGAACAATGTGAGCACAACGAGACATAGCTTCAAAGTCAGCGACACTGGTACCACCAAATTTGGCTACAACATACTGCGAATTCATTTTCTCTCCTCTCGACTGTTGGCACAGTCAAATTTTATAAGGAGAACTCGGCATGGGATTTCTAGAAAGACGAACGCTTGAAATGACCTTTGCCAGAAGCTCTCCACCAATACGGTGACAGTTCCGAGGATTCAGCCTCGTAAACCGAAGAATCGTTGCGACGAGCAACTTTTCTCCTCGGCGAATACTTCCCTCACTAGTGATCATTGGTCTCGTCACCTCACACTAACTACCTAAGCATCGCGCCTCTTCTGTTTATTTTGCCTTTGTTAATCTGAATAAAAGCAAAATAAAAGCCCGCAATAAATGCGGGCGATGTAAGAAAATTATCTTTTAGCCGTCTAGGTGTCAAGTTATTTATGAAAAACTTATCCCAAAGCGGTAAAAAATTAAATCCATTGGTCTTAAATAAGCTGACCCGCGAAATACGCGCCACTATATCCAATGGTATATGCGATAAGCAGGTAGATACTCATTTTAAGATAGCTTGAGAAGGTTAAAGCTTTAACCTTACTCATTGCAATGATCCCCGCTGCAGAGCCAATAATGAGCATAGAGCCACCAACGCCAGTCGCATAAGTAAAGGTTAGCCATTGCGCTGGAGTCATCGTAATGTCTGCTTTTAATAGCGCAGCCGTCAAAGGCACGTTATCTACCGCCGCACTCATTAAACCGACCAAGTAGTTTGCGTATTCCGGCGCAAGATGCAGATATAAATCGGTAAACTTAGACAATACACCGACTTCTTTCAACGCACCAACTAATAACAGCACACCCACAAAGAACAATAAAGTGTCGTATTCAATTTCACGGATATAGTCGATGATTTTCTTATTTACGTCCTTCTTGCGCATCAAGAATTGCGCCATTAAGAACATCAAAGACAAGCCAAATAAGAAGGTTAACATCGGCGGTACATGGTATTGCACGCTTAAGAATAACGTGGCAAAAATGGTTGATAAGAAGATGAGCGCAATGGTGATATCGGTCTTTTCAATTCTGCGTAATTCAGCCTTTTCAAAGGTGATCTTATCATTCATGCCGATTGACAGCATCGCAGCTAAGATAAATACGCTAAAAATAGAGGGAGCTATTAGTAAAAGCAGATCAGGGATAGTCACTTTATCGGCTAGAAATATCATCAAGGTGGTTACATCACCGGTGATCAATGATACCCCACCGGAGTTAACACTAAAGATGATTAACGTCGCATATCTAATTAGCTTTTTCGGGTCTAATTTCAAAGACATGACTACAGCTAATGAAATAAGCGTCGCGGTGATGTTATCCGATATTGACGAAAATACGAATGCAAACGCACCGACCAAAAACATTAGCTTGCGTTCGCTAATATGGGTTGGCATGATCCGGTGAACAATATTTTGGATAAACCCTTTTGAGTTCAAGTAGGCCACAAACGTCATTGCAGCCATTAAGAACAGCCAAAGTGTCGCGATTTCCAAAATGTTATGGTCTAGCTCAATTTGTACAATTTCTGGGCTTTGACCATGAATTGGAGAGATAAAGGCGATAATCCAACATAAAGTACCAAAAAAAAGCGTTGTTTTGGCCTTGTTTACGTGAATAATATCTTCTATAACGATGAGTATAAAAGCGATGGCGATCAGGGTTAGAATAATGGGCGTGACCATAATGCGTAAACAACCTGTAATTAAATGTAACAAGGGGTGGGTTCGTTTTCGCGGCGGATTCTAGCACCATCACAGTCCCCATGCTACGTACGATAAACATTTTGTGACAAATTGATGAAGTAGTGATGTAACTTAACTACTACACACTGGAAAGTTATGATCCCAGCAAAAAAATTATTAAATATGATAAATGAACACTGGAGCGTACTCGAGCTACTTTTTAAACGATTTAAGCTCGCAGATTTCAGTCTAAAAGATGTACAAAACATCCTAAAACAGAAAAACCCTAGCTGGTCGAGTGAACGAATTTATAAAGAAACCAATCGATTACTCCAACAAGAAATTATTATCCCTTTAGCTAAATCTTCACAGTTAGAAATCAACCGTGCAATCGCTGACTTCGCCAGCTTTCTTTTACAAGAAGAGAGCCTTGGTTTAGCAGAAGAGATCACTGTGCTGGTAAAAGACTTAGAAAGATTAGGTAATCGCATCGCACAAGCTGGTGAAGAGGCTGACTACTCTGAGCTACGCCGTTTTAGCCGCATTATGGACGAACGCGTTCGTAAAATTGTTAAGCTGTTCGAACATAACGAAAGCGCTATCATGAACTTGGTTGAACAAGCCAAATCTGACACCTCAACGCTTTCTCTTGGCATGAGATATAAAGCCGTATTGGAAGCGTTTGACGAATATATCGAACCGATGCTGGAAATGGTCGATATTCATGGCCCATTCCAACGCTGCTTTGATCAAATAGAGCTTCAGGTCAGTGAGCAAATTGACGAGATTGAACAATTAGGTCGTGGCGCTGCAGACAAACGTATGTTGGAGCAACTCAGAACACGCATTTTAGATATGCACCTCATTGGTAGAGAAAGTTTAAGCCGCAGTGCCGATCTCCTAATGCCGTTAAGAGAAGAGCTACGCCGCAATACACTCATTACACGCCAAGCCTCCAAAGTCCTTGGACAAATTAGAAAGCGCGGCGTTGACCGTTTACTCTCACCAGTTCAACCAGAATTTGTGTCAGACATTCAACGTTTTAACCTCGGACAAAAGCGTCACATGGTCGCTTATATGGCAAGTCTTGTTGAGTTTGAGCATGAAGAATATCAGCTGCCCGATCACGACGATGTGCCAGCTTATCAAAGTCCTAACATTCCAGATTACAACTCGGTAAAAACGAGATTTCAACAAACCGGTAAAAAGCGCCAGGCACTATTGGGCTTTTTAAGCGATAGCTACCCAGATCTTGAAGCAGACGAAATGCTGTTTCTTTATCAAAAGCTGATCAACGAATCTGACTTGGCACTTAGCCAAGAGCAACAAAAGAGTAAGATCACTATCGCATCGCATACCTTCTCTTTATATCCATTTAGTGCCAAAGCAAAACAAGATTAGCATTATGACGACAATTAACTTAGACATGCTCAATGAACTCCAAGCCATTAATAAAAAACTGGTGAGCGGGTATCATATCAGTGAGCAAGACACGACCCTGTGGCAAGAATTAGATCAGCAAATTGATAGCTATCAAGCGCTATTTTCAGCTTTAGGCCATGACTTACAGCACGATGCCCGTGGCTTTTATTATTTGGCAAGCGATGAAAGTACGCCAAATATGGGGAAAATTTCACGCGCGATTGCCTTAACCATTTATATTTTGATTGAGCACTATGCCAACCAAGGTAAAGATCCGCTGCGCGTACTATTTGATGAAAGCTGCGATTTAGAGCTAATGCAAACCATAGTGCAGCTCAATAAGCATCTTTTTGATCAGTTGGAAATATTTTCGGGCTCTGATCTCAGAAAAGACGTGTTTTTACGTATGGTGAGACTGGGCCTTGCCCGTGAGGTTGAGCAAGGCTTTATGCTACTTGCACCGATTTATCGCTACATAGACGCGCTAATGGAAGTAAACGAAGAACAATATGATATTGAGGACGAGCTATGAGCGAGCAGTTGTACGGCTTAAGTAAACTAGCATTATTAAATACCGCCGGATACGCTAAGTGTGTCATTCCTCTGGATAAAAGCGCGTCTATCTGCGCTCCGAATAACACTGGTAAAAGCTCGGTGATCAATGCGCTGCAGTTTCCACTTATCAACGATTTAAGACTGACTGAATGGGATGGTCACGATTTAGAAGAAACGCGTAAGTTTTACTTCTCTTCTGATCAATCCTATATTTTGCTGGAAGCCAACCTCCCCCACGGCGATGTGGTCATTGGCGTTGCGGGGCTGGGTAAAATCGCCGGTTACGCGCACCAGTTTTTTTGCTATCAAGGCAAACTGAATCTTGATGATTACACCCAAGGTAAAAGTATCATCAAGTACACTAAGCTCTTTAATCACTTACAGGAAAAACAACTTAAGCCTGTAGAGCTAAAAGCACAAGAACTTAATGCCCTACTCACAGGTGGCGCCACACCATTTGATGGTGATATCAACCTGAAGATGATCCCACTGAATAATGTCCAAGATGCGCCTGTATACAAAGAAATATTCCGTCGTATTCTGAATCTGCATAAACTCGGCGCGCAAGACGTAAAACGCTTTATGCTCAAGGTGTTCGAACGCCATATGTCGAACTCGAAAGTCGACTTTTATGAAGTCTGGCGTCGCGCTTTTGATAAGGTCAACCGTGCGCGCCGTGAGCTGAATGCGCTGGAGTCGATGCAAGAGCCAATTTCAGCCCTTGAGAAAATGCTTGGAAATGAGGCGGTATTAAAAGGTAAATTAGCGGCTTACGCCCCGAAACTCGATTTAGCTTTGGTTGAATATGATAACTATCACAACGAGCAAATTGCAGAGCTGGCAACACAGCTAGAAGACATAGAAGCCGAAAAGCGCGAATTTGAGTCTAAGCAGCAGCTGTACGTCCAACAGTCTCGTGATATCGAGCGTAAGCAAACCCAAATCGAGCAATGGTTTACCGACTTCCACGCGTTAAAACGTGAATTTGAACTAACTAATCATGCAACGCTTAAAACCAATTTAACACTGTTAAAAAAGGAATATGAGCAGCTTTCCTTCTCTATTAATAGTGCACAGGGGCAAAGTCTCCATACCCTTGATTTTCGCATCAACGAAACACAAAAGCAGATTAAGAGTTTAAAACTGCAACTCAAGAACCTTGAGTTCAACCTGTTTACTCGTATGCGTGAAGATCTTTCTTTAAAAGAAGTGGAAGAGATCTCGCGGATCTTGAATCCAGATTTGTTATCGTTTTCAACCACCTCTCAAGGTGAAATTGATATCACTGACGAAGATGCCTTTGGCGCATTTTTGGAGTCGCTGTCTAAGTCAGTTCAAGGTGGTGAGCTTAAGGTGCCTGGCGCTACCGTTAAGTTGAAAAAACTAAGTCCCGTGCAAATGCAAAGTGGTGAGAACAAAGCCCAACTGCAAGCACAGCTGGAGTCATTACAACAATCACTTAGCGACTTAAAGCAACAGCGTGAAGCAGCCGCAAACGTCGCTGAAAAGCAAAAAGAGCGTGATGCGCTTTATGATGAACTCATGGCTACCGAAGCGGCCATGAAGCGCTTTGAGCAATATCAAACTATGTTGCAATCTGTTGATGCTCAACAAGCACTAAAAGAGCAACTGGAGATGGAACGAGAGCAAGTTGATGAATATTTGCATGATATTCAACGTAATGCTGGTTCGATTTCAGACCGCCGCTCTATCATTAAAAGCAAGCAAGACTTATTGGTGCGCCAAGCCGACCGCCTAAAGCAAGTGAAGTCAGAACGTATCGACCACACACTAGACCTATACTCGGGTAAGCTGGCACCGTACGAAATCGAAATTAACCTAGATTTTGATAACCTCTCTGAAGTGATCCACCAGTTTAATAAAGATTGTAATGAGCTTAGAAACTTAGACGTTAATGTGCGTAATACCTACTTGCATATCTACAATGCTGGGATCACTAAGTTTGAAAACGAGTCAGACGTTACTATTAAGTACCAAAAGCTGATCAGTGCGTATCATAACTTAGATAACGAACGAGATGCCGTCGATAAACAAGCGCGAGTGGCGCTCACCGAAGTGGCCGCAACCATTAAAGGACTGCGTCAAGACTTAGACCGCTTACGCCGAGAGATGAACAGTTTTAACAAAGGCATAAGCCAGCATCGTATCTCTAACTTGCAGGCATTCAAAATCAATGTCATCCCTCGTAAGATGCTAGTTGATAGCATAGATACCATTATTAGCACTTCAGATTTATATGAAAAAGGCGAAAGTTTAGACCTACTCAGCGAGCAGCCTAGCTCAGAGAAATCTGTTAATGAGGCGAAAGATCACATCATCAAACTAGCAAGTGACAAAGCGGGATTGACGTTAACCGATCTCTTTGATATTCGCTTTGAAGTGGTCAACCGCGCAGGTGACACTGAGCACTTTGATAAAATTGACTCGGCCGGTTCAAACGGTACGCGGATCACCATCAAGCTTTTATGTGGCATGCTATTTATTCGCTATCTGCTATCTGATCAAGAGCAAGCAATGTATCGTATCCCAATTTACATCGATGAAGCCGCGGATATCGACCCACAAAACCAAAAGGCTATTATCGAAACCGCACTAAGCTTTGGGTTTGTGCCAATTTTTGCATCGGTGAAACCACAGATCAGCTGTGACTACTTGGTGCCGATCCGTAGTGTTGCACAAGGTAGCCAAAACTGGGTGGATGAAAAAGACTGGATAGAAGTGGAACATTAATCCCAAGTTAATGTCTTAGACACAATTATTAAAGGATGCTTGTCTCTACCATTTAACGCCTTAACACGTTAAGGTAGAGCAAACATCCGACTAAGGAGTAAAGACACATGTTTAAGAATATTGTTATCGCCACTTTGGTGCTGATGTTAGCGGCCTGCGCCAAAACCCCTGATTGGGATTATGATAAGTCTGTACAATTCGCTAACTATAAAACCTATGCTTGGTCACCCGAAGCGGACCTAAAAAATAATGGTCGTGAATACCAAGTTAATGACTTAATGGAAAAGCGGATCCGCAGTGCAATTCAAAACGAAATGAGCAAACAAGGTTTCACCCTCACCGATCCGCAATCGGCCGACTTACTGGTTAACTATCACGCATCAGTTGATACAAAAATTGAATCTGACTCGCTTCACACCACTTATGGTGCGCGTTGGAATTACTGGGGTATTGGCTGGCAAACACAGACCACAACACGTGAATATGAAGTGGGCACGCTTGTACTCGATATGATAGACAAAGCGTCTAACCAGCTAGTTTGGCGCGGAGCAAAAGAAGGTCGCTTACGTAGCAACCAATCACCAGACCAAAGAACAGCGTCAATTAACAAAACCATTTCGGAGTTGCTGGCTAACTTCCCACCACAGCCACAACACTAAGCGAAAACCGGATCAAGCCTTGGCTTGATCCGAATTCTTCATCTTTATTTTGAAGGTGAACAGTCTTAAGATGCATAAGCCTTAACTTTATCTGCAAAGCTTGATTGTTAGGGCTTAAGCAAATGTAAGTGCCAAACTCAGCCGTTCAACAGCAATTTCATATCTTAAATCCAATTGCGATAACGGATGCTCACTCAACTTGTATTGGGACAAAAACAATTTAGAACCGAATGTCGACCCAGTGCCAATAGCCGCCGTTAAGAACGATTTTATGCCTCATCTTAAGGCAAACTAACTTTCCTAATGCGCTAATGACTAGCTTCTTTAAAAGAAAGCTGATGGGCTATATAGAACTAGTTATCCCAATATCATCCACGATGATAGATACATCTCGCTTCGGTGCAAAAATCAAGACAAGCTCTAATTCGCTTTCGGCACTGATTGTCTTATTCAATTCAATAGGGAGCGTAAAGGTTTGCAATACTGGCTCTGTCGGCGCATATTTCATATCACCTTTTTCCAATTCAGAGAAGTCAGAAATTAATAAAGGGGAGACACTGCCAGATACGCCAATACTTTTTTTAAATACTACACCAGACTTATCAAGTAGCTCTACCCTCGTATCAGATAACAAATTGTATGCTCCACACCCTTCGCTTTCTCCTGAATCAGCGCGAGCCAGTGAGAAACTTAGGTAGGATTTTCCTTTGTGATTTTTATGTAACAACTCAGCTTCTGAAAGCTTAATGCTCAACCGTGTTTCAACTTGTTTCTTAAGTTGAACCTTTAATACATTATTAGAAGTTTTAGTTCCGTTTCTTAGGCGCTCTGAGTCTATATTGATTGGCACTTCTGTTAACGTTTTATCGGATAGGACTTTAACGGTACTTTCCTTTTTAGCTACATTTTCAAAATCTTCTATAACTTTGAAATCAGATGCCATATGGCGACTGATATAAATATCGTCAGGAAGACCAAACTCACCAGCCACAGGTTGTCTAAAAATTTTTCGATACTCTTTTGCGTTCGCCAATGTAGCTTCCAAAAAAGCAGAAACATACACTTTAGTTAAATTCTCCTGTTGTTTGGGTGTTAATAGCTTAGAATAAAAATCTTTGCTGCTTCCCCAATGGAAATCATCAGACATATCTTGATTAAAGTTTATATTGTAGTGGTCAACTAATTTTGGCCACAGTTTTAGAATCTTGGTATCTAACCTCAGATTCATTTGGCGCTAAACCAGCATTATAATGATGAGGCCTAACGTTGTTATAATATCCGTTGATATAATCACTCACACCATATTTAGCATCTTTAAAGTTTTCGTATCCAACCTTTGGCATCCACTCCGTTTTAAAGCTTCTAAAAAATCGCTCCATTGGCGCATTATCCCAACAATTTCCGCGCCTGCTCATACTTTGTGTAATTTTATAGCGCCATAAACGTTGGCGGTACTTCAAGCTTGTATAATGGCTTCCTTGGTCTGAGTGAAACATCAATCCACTTGGTTTACCTCTGCTTTCATACGCGAGTTCAAGCGCTTTTAGCGTTAAGCTAGTATCTGGCGACAACGACATTGCCCAACCAACGACTTTACGTGCAAATAAATCAACAACGACCGCTAAATAGGCCCAGCGATTGCCTGTCCAAATATACGTCACATCACCGCACCACACCGTATTCGGCTCAACAACATCAAACTGCCTGTCTAGCAAATTTGGGATTTCAAGATGCTCATTACCACCCCTTTTATATTGATGTTGTGGTACTTGGCAGCTCTCTAGTTTTAGTTTAACCATTAGCTTAGCGGCGCGATAACGGCTTAATTCAAAATCGTTATTCGTTGCGATTGCTGCGATTGTCCGTGCCCCAGCTGAACCGCCGCTCATTGCATGTATGGCTTTAACTTCAGCTTCTAGCCTTATTTGCTCTGGTGTAGGCGTTGTATCCCGTATGGCCCAATATTTATAGCTGCTGCGATGCACATTGAATACGCTACACAACACGCTAATTGGGTAACGCTCTCGTTGATTTAATTTCTCAATTAACGAGAATTGTTCAGGGAGTCGGACATCAAGAGAGCGGTAGCCTTTTTTAATATATCCTTTTCTAATTCAATACGTTGGATTTGCTTTTTAAGTTCGCGGATTTCAATTTGTTCAGGTGTCATTGGTGACGCTGTGGGGGTCTGGCCATTCCGCTCTTGCTTCAATTGAGTTACCCACTTACTTACAGTTGATTTACCAACCCCCATAGCCTTAGCTGCATCTTCTTGTGTGTAGCCTTGGTCAACTACAAGTTGAGCTGTTTCTAATTTGATTGCCGCAGAATAGGTTGCGCGTTTTAATTTCGTCATTTTTTCACCCAAATTTGTATGCAAATAGCATAACATTTCTTTCTTAATGGGTGGCCAAATTAACTATGCCACTACATTTGGTTAGCACGATAGATATAAATGGACTGCTTTAAGTAGTTTTTATCATCATCGAAGTGAGTTCGATGCCATTGTTGGCTACCAAGAAACTGATAAACATCCGCATCATGACCTCCTTGTAACACTAAATAGTTAACATTTTTCAGGATGTTTCTACCATCAGCATGTTGATATTGCCCGTCCATTGGGGCTAAAGCGACAATGGATTTAATGTTAAAACCAAACTCTGTTGATTCACTACTATTTGGTAAGGTCTTCCATTGATTAAATGATGCAGCTAAAGCAACAGCCTCCCCTCCTCTAGACATCCCTATTAAAGCGATATTCTCTAAATCTATTTTGTTATAAAAAGCGTGACCTTGCTCAGCATTCCATTTTTGCAGCAGCTTAATATGTTCAAGTAGTATCCAACCACGGGCACCATTTTCTCCCAATAAATCATTCAAATAAGTTTGATTTACTTGCACAACAAAGTGACCTCGGCTGGCGAGCAATTCACCTAGATAATCAAACCCCGGGGCAGAATTTCCATGGACTAATAATACTAACGGTAGTGGTTGGGCTCCCAACGGAAGCCAAACTTTAGCCTCCAAAGGTAAATTACTACTTTTAAATTTGTGGTAGGCATTGTCCTCATATCCTTGGTTACGAGAATAGTCGGAAAGAAAGCTAGGTAAGCTCACATTTGGAGCAATTACATCAGGTTTTGATATAGCAAATAAAAATGGTCGTTCGCCATAGTTCATCACTGTGTATTTATGTTCGCCCTGTTCGGCAGGATTAGGTAAACCCGTAAACGGGCTATTTGGCTGACTATAACTCTCAATAACACAATCTAAAACATCTGAAGCTAATGTCGAAAATGAGGTGGTAACTATGGATAAAATGGTACAAAAGTACGAAAAACGAGTAAGCATCAAAATTGTCCCTAATGTCAAAATTTAGCACGTGGTATTGTATAGCAAATCGATCTTGCTATTAAAAAATACAATTTTTTATAATTATGCTCCTTGAGACGCAAGTAACTCAATAAAGGTTTAAATCAGTTGTTAAAACAAGTGACACCCACCACTACTAGCACCACTACTCGCATCCAAGCTGAGGAAGTAAAGTAAAAAAGTATAAAAATACTTTAATCGCTAGGTACAAAAACGTTATTAGATAGGCCAATTCTTGTCGCCCAAGCATATCTCTACACCAAAGCTGAGTTATCACGCACGACAAAGCGATGTAAATACGGAAGTAAGAAATTCTAAAATTGAGAATGTGAGTTTTGCTAAGCCAACAAGCGCTCGCAGTTTGTCAGATTCGTCCGCCGTCGTTTTTGAAGTGTTTCACAGTAAGCGGTTATTGTCCGCTCTCGACCAACTGCACCGTGGAATACCTGAGAAAATTGCGTGGTGAGTTTTATCCAGTTCTCCGGTTCGATATTTAGTCGAGTAAGAATGGTTTGTGACTCAAAGATATGACCTCGCTTGTCGGCGCGAATACATTGGCCTGTGAGTTCAACCAACTCAATATAGGATTTGAGCTCAAAAGGCAGTCCTTTCGGCATATGTTTTCTTGGGCTGCCAGCAAAGCGTAATAGGCTTTTTGGCTGTTTACCTAATTTCGCATGGTCAATTCGCTTTTTGATGCTGGTGTAGTCTGAGGTTTCAGGCGTTGCGGCGATTTTGGCTCTAATAGGGTTTAGGTCTACATATGCCAAACAAGCAGCCAGTGCTGCCTCGTCCAGTAATGCTTGGGATTTGAATCGTCCTTCCCAAAATCGGCCTCTACAATTATCTTCTTTATTTGCTCTACGGGCGATATCTTCGTTGAGTACTCGCATAAACCAGCTAATATCGGCTAGTCTTTCCCTGTACTTATCAACCAGCTCATTGAGTATCAATTGCTCCGACTCATTGAGAGGCTCACCTTCAGTAAATTTACGGCTTATCCAATTACCTTTAAATAACTTGTGCCATCGTATCACAATCGCTTTATCCGACAGACGCTTAGCCTTTTTATCATCAACATATAAAACTATGTGAGTGTGATTACTCATCACGGCATAAGCACAGACATCAATACAAAACACAGAGCCCAACATCAAGAGCTTTTCTTCAACCCAATCACGGCGGTACTCGTATGATTTGCCAGTAAGTTTATCTTCACCGCACAGAAAGGCGCGCCTTACGCAACGGGAGATACAGTGATAGTATTTGGTGTCAGTTAAACTGATTTGTTTTTTACGGGCAGTAGCCATAGTTTGTTTTCCTCAATCCTTTGAGTGCAGAATTAAAGCGTAGGCGGTATCTTAGGAAGGTGCAAATTAGTAGTGGGTGTCAGCGATTTGTTTTGTGGGTGTCAGCGATTTGTTTTCGTGGTGGGTGTCAGCGATTTGTCAGCGATTTGTTTTCTCTTACCGGTTAGATAAATCAGCGCAAACGATGCTACCAAAATCGAAGCGAGGGCAAAGCCGTCCACAACACACTCAGATAATGGTCAAAACTCGTTCGCTACCTAGATGACAGACATCTAAAGATAGACTATGGTCGTGCAGAGCATGCTACTGTGAGTTCAACCAACTCAATATAGGATTTGAGCTCAAAAGGCAGTCCTTTCGGCATATGTTTTCTTGGGCTGCCAGCAAAGCGTAATAGGCTTTTTGGCTGTTTACCTAATTTCGCATGGTCAATTCGCTTTTTGATGCTGGTGTAGTCTGAGGTTTCAGGCGTTGCGGCGATTTTGGCTCTAATAGGGTTTAGGTCTACATATGCCAAACAAGCAGCCAGTGCTGCCTCGTCCAGTAATGCTTGGGATTTGAATCGTCCTTCCCAAAATCGGCCTCTACAATTATCTTCTTTATTTGCTCTACGGGCGATATCTTCGTTGAGTACTCGCATAAACCAGCTAATATCGGCTAGTCTTTCCCTGTACTTATCAACCAGCTCATTGAGTATCAATTGCTCCGACTCATTGAGAGGCTCACCTTCAGTAAATTTACGGCTTATCCAATTACCTTTAAATAACTTGTGCCATCGTATCACAATCGCTTTATCCGACAGACGCTTAGCCTTTTTATCATCAACATATAAAACTATGTGAGTGTGATTACTCATCACGGCATAAGCACAGACATCAATACAAAACACAGAGCCCAACATCAAGAGCTTTTCTTCAACCCAATCACGGCGGTACTCGTATGATTTGCCAGTAAGTTTATCTTCACCGCACAGAAAGGCGCGCCTTACGCAACGGGAGATACAGTGATAGTATTTGGTGTCAGTTAAACTGATTTGTTTTTTACGGGCAGTAGCCATAGTTTGTTTTCCTCAATCCTTTGAGTGCAGAATTAAAGCGTAGGCGGTATCTTAGGAAGGTGCAAATTAGTAGTGGGTGTCAGCGATTTGTTTTGTGGGTGTCAGCGATTTGTTTTCGTGGTGGGTGTCAGCGATTTGTCAGCGATTTGTTTTCTCTTACCGGTTAGATAAATCAGCGCAAACGATGCTACCAAAATCGAAGCGAGGGCAAAGCCGTCCACAACACACTCAGATAATGGTCAAAACTCGTTCGCTACCTAGATGACAGACATCTAAAGATAGACTATGGTCGTGCAGAGCATGCTATCAAACCGTTCGTCATAGGCCGAAAGAACTCTACAAATGGTGCGGAAAGCGAAATACCGCGCACTTGCTCTCTTGGCAAGTCACCTTGGCTTTTTGGTTTAGAATAGCCATTTTTCGTTTTTAACTCATTAATTATCTTTGCTTCCACCAAGTAGATATCCACATTGGAATTCTCGTTATCCATCCCCCGATTAAACAATATGTATTTACCATCCGAAGTAACCGTAGCGTAAGCATCCCATTTGTCTGAATTTACCTTGTCCCCCATGTTGATAGCACGTCCCCAACTGCCATCTTGTTGTTTAAAACTGATGTGCCGAATCCCTCCGGGAGCTAGCACAAGTGGTTTTGGAGCGTTGCGCTGTGCTTAAACCAAAACACGACGCAACAATTAAATAAGTTTGTAGTTAGTTTTAAGATTTATTTTCGCATTTTATCGTCTCTTCCCCAAGACGATAGGCATTATTTGCCAACACATAAGTTCCCGAAATAATAGCAGTAGTAGGAACGAGTATCGGCGTTAATATAATTCCACTCACGGAATAATACGTATTGGTTTCATCTGCAACATCGACTATTTTTAGGGTTTTTCTATCCGATGAAATCTCACACTTGTTGATGTGGGCAGTATCCTTAACGGGCATTACCACACAAGCACTGAGTGAGACTATCGGTAACATAATCAATAAACTTAATTTCATCACTTTTCCTTGAATTTGGGTTGTAATATTCTTGTGACGTAAGTCTTAAATATTACCTTCCTCAATAGATTCCCTGTACTTACGTTTAAAGTACTTCAAACTGGCATTGATCTCTTTAATTTCCATTCTTGATTCCACCGCTAAATCTCTCATTTCTTTGACTCGTTTTGAAATAAGGTAAATAAAGAGGGGAATTGGTATACACAAAAAAATAAAACCGATGTAAACAAGCGCACTTATGACGCTGATACTACTCCACATTACTTCCATCATATAATTCTCCTTGAAACTTCCTATGTATTATTTTATGTAAAGCTGGCAAAAATACGTAAATAAAGTTACTCCTTTCAACGCCATAAAACTAGCTTTATATGATCTGTGTCTACAGATTTTGGACAATTATGAAATGGAAGTATTAGGTAATGGCACTACTTGGGTCAAGGTGATGAAAAACATGCGACCTTCAAAATGGTATAAATAAGTCCGAGGTACCTCATTTAAAAAGAAGCACCCCATACCAATAAGTCGAACCGAAATTTTAAGATTTACCGAGGTTTTGTTCGTAGACTTTAAGTGCGTGTTCTAAATCTTCTATCAAGTCTTCTACATCTTCAAGACCGATGTGAAGGCGGATCACGGGGCCAAGTGTCCAACCTGTAGTTGATCGCAAATGCTCCATGGTTTTATTGGCTGTAACTAAACTTTCATAGCCGCCCCATGAGAAACCCATTTTAAAATGGGATAAGGCATCTAAGAAACGGTTAATCGCCTTTTGGCTACCTTCTTTCATTACGATTGAAAATAAACCATTACTGCCATCAAAGTCTCGCTTGAAGAATTCATGACCGGGACAAGTCTCAAAAGCGGGATGTCTAATGTGGTCCACGAGCGGGTGCGCTTCGAGCCATTTCGCCACTATCATTGCCGACTGTTCGTGTTGTTTTAACCTCGCAGGCATAGTACGTAACCCACGTAGTGCTAAATAAGCATCATCTGCAGAGGTACATTGACCCAGTAAATACGAGTGCTCTCTAAGCTCAGGCCAATAACGCTCATTTGCAACGGCAACCCCCATCATGACATCCGAATGCCCAACAATATACTTGGTTGCCGCTTGAATGCTGATATCAACACCATGATCGAGCGGACGAAACTGCCAGCCATTGCCCCACGTATTATCAAGCATAGTGATAACGCCACGGCGCTTTGCAACTTCAACCATCGCTGGCACATCTTGAACTTCCATGGTGATTGAACCTGGAGACTCTAAGAACAACACTTTGGTATTGTCTTGAATTAACGCGTCAATACCTGCGCCAACCATAGGGTCATAATAAGTGGTTTCGATACCATAGCCTTTTAACAGCTTATCGCACAAATCTCTGGTTGGCTCATACGCAGTATCCACCATCAGCAAGTGATCGCCTGCTTTTAAAAATGACAGTAGTGACTGTGCGATAGCAGCAGCACCAGACGGATACAAAGCGCAACCTGCACCATTTTCAAGCTCAGTAATGGCATCTTGCAAGGCGAAATGGGTATTGGTACCACGGCGGCCGTAAAACAGTGTGCGATGTCCACGGCCTTTTATCGCTTCTTGCATTTCGGCAACGCTCTCAAAAACTACAGTAGAGGCGCGCTGAACAACTGGGTTTACTACCCCTTTGGTATATTCTGCTTTTCTTCCAGCAGCAACGATTTTAGTATGCTTTTTCATAATTACTCTTCTGATTGTGCACGCCAGTATTCAACTAAATATCTGGAAATAGAGTCTTCTCTGGTGAGTTTATAGCCGGGCTTTGTATCACCCCACTCTGAAAATGTATTAAGCTCCGCCCGTGAAAACCATTTAGCTTGCTCAAGCTCATCTTGCTCAACAAAAATCTCTGTGGTTTTTGCCTTCGCGATAAATCCAAGCATAAGTGAAGACGGGAACGGCCAAGGCTGTGAGGCAATATAAGTGGCGTCGTATGCTTCAACACCCGCCTCTTCCATCACTTCCCTTATCACGGCTTGCTCTAGCGACTCGCCGGGGTCAACAAATCCAGCCAGCGTCGAAAATACACCTTCTGGCCAAACAGCCTGACGGCCCAACAAACAGCGTTCAACGCCATCAGGGAAAACATGAGTGATAAGCATGATAACGGCTGGATCTGTACGTGGAAACGTCATATGGCGACATTCAGGGTTAACACAACGTCTTGCATGGCCTGCTTCAACCATTTTATTGGGTTGCCCACAACGTCCGCAAAAACAATGGGTTTTATGCCAGTAACATAATCCTCGTGCAAGCACACCAATTGAGCCCTGTTGCTTTGGTAAGTTACGACCCACTTGGCGCATATCGATGAATTCTGACTCGGAGTCAATAAAAGAAAGCTTGTCTCGTTGTTTGGAGACATCAAGCGCAAAATAGCTGTGCGCTTCGTCACGACCTAAGAATATCGCGTCTTGGAGCGCTAAATCAGCGACTTCTGTGCGAGAAAGATAATGTAATTCATTATCTCGGGCACGCACTAGATTAGCGTCGTCTTGAATTAATAACCAGCGACTATTGTCACCCATTTGAGATAATAACCAGTTTTGATCTTTTCTTTCGTTAGACGCTCTGTCTAACGTCATTTGAGTGTAATACAGCAAGCCCCTATTCCTTCGTGTTCTGGAACATTTTATCCACCTCGGCGAGACCTTAAAACTACCATAGCACAAAGGTACAGGCAAAAAAAAAGCCCATAAATGGGCTTTTGAAAACTACAGTGTGATTTCACACTACAGAGAGGCAAGATAGTCCAGCAACTTTTGATTTTCGTTTTCAATATGCTTATAGAATTCAATATCTTTTAGCTTAGATGCCGCAGCTTCATCGATGACGATTACAGCATCACGATGCATTTGTAGTGCCGAAGCTGGACACGCCGCAGTCAACGGGCCTTCCACCATAGCAACAACGGCATCAGCTTTATTTTCACCAGTCGCTAATAACACGACTTTTTTAGCATCTAAAATCGTGCCAATACCCATAGTGATTGACAAGTGAGGTTGGTACTCATCAGCTTTAAAAAAACGAGCATTATCATCAATCGTCGCTTTCGTTAGGGTTTTAACCCGAGTGCGTGACGTTAAGCCAGAAGATGGCTCGTTAAAGCCAATATGGCCATTTCTGCCAATGCCTAACAGTTGTACATCTATACCACCAGCAGATTTAATACGCGCTTCATACTCGCCGCACGCCGTAATTGGATTTTTTGCATCACCCGGCGGTACGTGCGTGTTACTTTTATCAATGTTGATATGGTCAAACAGCTGCTGCTGCATAAAGTAACGATAACTTTGTGGGTGCGAGCCATCTAAACCTAAATATTCATCTAGGTTAAAGCTGGTAACTTCAGCAAAACTGATATCGTTCGCTTGGTTACGCTTAATTAATTCTTGATACAAAGCAACCGGTGTTGAACCCGTCGCTAATCCCAACACAGAGTTAGCTTTACGCTTTAATTGCGTTGTAAAAATGTCTGCACCATATGCTGCCACTTCGGCAGCGTCTTTTAAAATGACTACTTGCATACGATTAACCAAATGTTGAGATGATTAGAATAAAATGGGATCTGAGCCTTGCCTCGCGTGCAATCAAAGCAAGGTCAGATCGAACCTAATTGGGATACACAACATTAGGTTATTACCATTATGACAACGCTGTCATTATTATCAGAAATAATTCGCTTGTAAAGCAAAAGTGAAAAAAAAAATGGATATTTTTTACTCTATGCAATCGAAAGGTGTTAAAAAGCCCACAACGGTGGGCTTTTTGAAAGGAGGCTTGCGAATATTATACACTTACAAAAATACGGCGTTTATACATCCAATGCAGCACTAAAAGCTGTACCGCCAGTAGCGCAAAAACAGCAATTAATGGTTGCCACGCAGTTGGCACAGCGGCAATCACGCCACCGAATACGCTTTTACTAATAAAGGTCCAATTCACTAAGCTTGACGCCAAATAAATGATAATGGAATTGGCTCCTATAATAACAAATGAATACGCCCAACGTTGAAAGCTGAGTACATCTACTATCGCGTAAAATACCGCAAGTAGAATTGCGCTCCAGCCGACGGTTACTAGCACAAATGAGCTTGTCCACAATTCTTTATTAACTGGAAATTGCATGTCCCAAAGCCAACCTAGTGCTAGGACAAGTACACCGGAGCCTGCCAAAATACCAACGGTTTTCCACTCTCCTTGCGTTTGGGCATTGGCAATCGCACGACCAGCAAATACACCTGCGATAGCATTTACAATGGCAGGTAAGCTTGACAGCACACCTTCTGGGTCAACCGGACGGTTTTGATAACTGATCCCAGGTAGTAAATACGTATCAATGAACGCATTCCAACTACCAACACCATTTGCACTTAAGTCCCCCGCTTGCCCACCAGGAACCGGGATAAAGCAAAGCAGTAACCAATAAAATAACAATATGCCTACACCCACATGGGCCAAGGTTCGCAAACTCGTATGCCAAACCAGTAAAGCACAAAAGAACCAAGCAAACGCGATGCGACCTAATACACTGGCGTAGCGAATACCGTCAGGATCCATTGGGATCCCAGTTCCCCAACCATGGTTGTATAACACGCCAAAAGCACACAGTAACAAAAGGCGCTTCAGTGCTTTGAGATAAAACGGTTTACGTTCATTAAAGGGCAGATGGTCGATACGTTTAGGCGACAAGCCCATCGCCACACCCGATAAAAAGATAAACAGTGGAAAGATAAGATCGTAAAAAGTAAAACCATGCCAAGGACTGTGCAGCGTGTGCGCTTCAAAAGCCTTCCACCCTTGCCATCCGGTCAATACAAACAGTGCCGCAAAAATAGACTGGCCACCTAAGATCCAGAACATATCCATGCCGCGTAAGGCATCTAAAGACGCAAGTCGCTTTGGCTTATTATTCGTTGTCATTGTTATTTATCCGCGTGAAAACATTAACTATGGATCGCTCAATCAAGCAAATCCATTTGCCTCAAGGTTAGTTTTGATGCGCGTTGCAATCATGACTCTATCATTACGCACACGACAATAACTTCCTGAGTTGTCGATCCACCCATGCTTAACCAAATACTAGGACCTGTTGACCTTTCAAGTTTGTTTTTGCAGCAGTTTGATTGCCATTTATACTAGGCAGAGCCTGCGTAGCATAGTTATTCTATGTAAGTCAGGCGATAACACAGTAGAAATGCCAATCAAGCGCAGCCCTTCGGGTTCACCTGAGTGCGCTTTGTTCATTGTTGCTCAACTTTTGCCTAGATTACTAGGCGGCAAGTCGAGCGTCGCGACCAAAACACACTCAGAAGAACAAAAATCAAACAGCAAAGGTCAACAGGCCCTAACTAAGCTTAAAAAACAAAGCCCCGCGGTACTGCTGCGGGGTTTTATCAGGGAAACTTAAGCGGCCGTTTCCGTCCACTATTCAATTGCAAATCAGTTATAACAACTGACCACCAATATAGGTTTGCTTCACAATCAAATCGCTATCGAGCACCACGAAATCAGCATCAGCCCCCGATCTTAGATGCCCCTTTTGAGACAGGCCAAGATATTGCGCAGGGTACAAAGAAGCCATGCGTAAACTCTCCGCTAGACTCACGTTAAGCGTATTAACGGTGTTCCGCACCGCACTTGCCATATCCAATACACTGCCAGCAAGCTCACCAGTCGTTGAATTTAACCGATCACCGGTACGAATAACTTTTCTGCCATCAAAAAAGTCAAACTCCGTATCATCAGTCCCAACCGGAGGCATGGCATCCGTCACTAGCATCATTTTGCCGCGCTGCTTAGTACGAATCGCAAGCTGCGCCGACAATGGATGAACGTGGTGGCCATCAACAATCAAACCACACCAACTATTGTCATTCCAAAGCGCCGCGCCGACAACGCCCGGCTCACGGGAAGTAAACGCAGACATTGCATTAAATAGGTGCGTAAAGCCATCCACGCCAACGTTTAGTGCGGCGCTGGCGGTGTCATAGTCCGCGTTTGAATGACCGATACACACTTTAACACCCAATGAAATCAAGCGCTCTATATCGCTAAGCGGCACAGTTTCAGGTGCTAAAGTCACCATTTTGATGCCTAAATCTTGACGCGCGTATACCGCAAACTCTTGCTCTGAGATTGGCCTGATGAACTTTTCGCTATGCGTACCCTTTTTAGGATGAGATAAGTGTGGGCCCTCAAAATGGATCCCAAGCACTCCGGGCTGATTAGTAGCAATCGCTTCTGCTGTTGCATCTGCCGCTTGTTGCATTACTTCAATTTTGTCAGTGATAAGGGTTGGCATTAATCCCGTTGAACCAAATTGGCCATGTGCTTTAACCATAGTCGCCAAGCATGCCGTCGATTGCTTGGCGTTAAAAAATGCACCGCCACCACCATTAACTTGTACGTCAAGCGTCGCGACCAAAACACACTCAGAAGAACAAAAATCAAACAGCAAAGGTCAACAGGCCCTAACTAAGCTTAAAAAACAAAGCCCCGCGGTACTGCTGCGGGGTTTTATCAGGGAAACTTAAGCGGCCGTTTCCGTCCACTATTCAATTGCAAATCAGTTATAACAACTGACCACCAATATAGGTTTGCTTCACAATCAAATCGCTATCGAGCACCACGAAATCAGCATCAGCCCCCGATCTTAGATGCCCCTTTTGAGACAGGCCAAGATATTGCGCAGGGTACAAAGAAGCCATGCGTAAACTCTCCGCTAGACTCACGTTAAGCGTATTAACGGTGTTCCGCACCGCACTTGCCATATCCAATACACTGCCAGCAAGCTCACCAGTCGTTGAATTTAACCGATCACCGGTACGAATAACTTTTCTGCCATCAAAAAAGTCAAACTCCGTATCATCAGTCCCAACCGGAGGCATGGCATCCGTCACTAGCATCATTTTGCCGCGCTGCTTAGTACGAATCGCAAGCTGCGCCGACAATGGATGAACGTGGTGGCCATCAACAATCAAACCACACCAACTATTGTCATTCCAAAGCGCCGCGCCGACAACGCCCGGCTCACGGGAAGTAAACGCAGACATTGCATTAAATAGGTGCGTAAAGCCATCCACGCCAACGTTTAGTGCGGCGCTGGCGGTGTCATAGTCCGCGTTTGAATGACCGATACACACTTTAACACCCAATGAAATCAAGCGCTCTATATCGCTAAGCGGCACAGTTTCAGGTGCTAAAGTCACCATTTTGATGCCTAAATCTTGACGCGCGTATACCGCAAACTCTTGCTCTGAGATTGGCCTGATGAACTTTTCGCTATGCGTACCCTTTTTAGGATGAGATAAGTGTGGGCCCTCAAAATGGATCCCAAGCACTCCGGGCTGATTAGTAGCAATCGCTTCTGCTGTTGCATCTGCCGCTTGTTGCATTACTTCAATTTTGTCAGTGATAAGGGTTGGCATTAATCCCGTTGAACCAAATTGGCCATGTGCTTTAACCATAGTCGCCAAGCATGCCGTCGATTGCTTGGCGTTAAAAAATGCACCGCCACCACCATTAACTTGTACGTCAATAAAACCTGGTGCAACTAGTCCCGATAACTTAGATACATTGGTCGCTTGCGACTCGTAGATATAACCAATTTGGCCGTTGTTTACTTCGAAGTAAACGTCTTTTCTAAAACTTTCACCATCAAAAAATTCTGGAGCAAAATAACATTGAGTCGTCATTAGTTCGCCTTTTTTAATTCTTGACCTGCACTTTGAATTGCAAAGTAAATTGCCCCCATTTCAGGAGGTTGTTTCGGTAATTGGACTTGCTTTGCAACTTCTGGGTCGAGCCAAGGTTGTAGCGGCTCTGATAATCCGCCGATCATAGAGAGTCTAGGCGGGTTTAGTTCAAGTAAACGCTTCGCTAAACGACTAATGTATTCCGCACCAGACTTTACGATAGAAAGGGCAATTTCATCATTTAGTTTTGCTTGCTCTAACACATAACGAGCCAGCTTTGCATACCCACTAGACGGCTGCCCCGCCATTTGTTCTGCAATACCCATTGCCCCTTTCGCACTGAAGTGCTCTAGCAATACTTGGCTCAATGACGTTTTTTCACCAAGACCATCAAGATCGAGCAATGCAGCTTTTACCGCCTCTAATCCCATCCATGCGCCACTGCCCATATCGCCTTGAGCAAAGCCATGACCACCATAGTTCACTGTTTTACCATCAACCAAGGCAAAACCACAGGAGCCGGTGCCCGTAATAATCACGGCACCATCGCTACCTTCATGAGCACCAATACACGCGGTGTGTAAGTCTGTGGTAAGGAACATTTGTTTAAAGGGATGCTCCCATTGCATGATTTTGTCATAGAGCGCGGGTAAGTTAACACCAGCAAGGCCAAGACCTGCATTTAGCTCATGTACTTGTTCAACACGAAGACCCGCGTCTTGTAACGCCATTTGTGTCGACACCATGATGGATTCAAGCGTACGCTCTAAACCATGTAAGGGATTCGCAGGACCGCCTAGACCCGTACCCAAAACGCCATGTTGAAGAGAATAAATTGTAGCGCGGCATTTTGTTCCACCACCATCGACGCCGATGTATAGTTGGTCTTGGTTAACCTGTTTAGCCATCATGTAAAGACCCCTACTTTGTTCTGGATTAGACCGCGTTATTGTTTTCGTTGGACACGGTTTTTCATTCATGTTGAATTGATGTTACACAACAAATGACAGCGTTGTCATTAAATTTTTCAAGAAATTTCTTCATTTTGAAAAAAACTAATATTGCACAGATTGTGAGGATTGTCAGTGAAAAATTGCAATAATCGTCAAATTACAAGGACTAACAGAGATTAGGGATTGTTAGACACATAATAAAAAAGCGACTCAATATTACATCAAGTCGCTTTATCGATTTAACCTTATCGTTCAGGTTATTCGCAGATTACTTAACCCCAAGTTCTCTTAAACGCTCTTGCAAATAGCTATCTGCAGTGTAACGCTCTGACAACACAACATCCGGTCTTGGATGTAAGAATAGCGGCAATGAAATACGAGATTTCGTCGACGCTTTGCCTGTTGGGTTAATCACACGGTGAATTGTCGATGGGAAGTAATCACCCGACGCCTCTTGCAGCATGTCACCAATGTTAATAATTAGCGAACCAAAGTCGCATGGTACGTCTAACCAGCTGCCATCTTGTCTTTGCACTTGTAGGCCAGGCTCATTTGCCGCTGGCAATACAGTAAGTAGATTGATATCACCATGAGCTGCGGCGCGAATTGCACCTGGTTCTTCATCACCTGTCATTGGTGGGTAATGAAGAATACGCAGTAATGTCTGCTCTGATTCTTTGATCATATCTTTAAGGTCGATAGAGAATCTCGCACTCACATCTGCAGGCGCTTCCTCTTGTACCCAGCTTAGCAACTCTTGAGCAAACTCGCTCGCTAAACGGTAATATTCACGAATCTCTGCTTCTAATTGAGCCGGTACGCGACCTTTTGGATAAATGTGAAAGTACTCTTTAATGTCTTTTACTGTAAAACCTTTCGCAACTTCAGAGACTTCTGGTGGAAAGTAACCATCTTGGGTTTCTTTATTGAAAAGGAATTCGTGTTTTTCTTCTGAATTAAAAAATTCTTGCCAATGTTTGTAGATTGATTCAACCAACTCTTGTGGGATTGGGTGATTTTTTAGTACACCGAAACCCGTGTTTCTTAAAGATTCTACAAATTCTTTCGCAGCATTTGGCGATTGATAGTCTACGGTAGGTAACTGTTGCATAATGGTTCCACCAAAATTATTAGTAATTCATGGTTATTTACTCAATTGCACATTGGAGTAAATAACGCACTTCCCGTGTCATCTCAACACTGCGTACCTAGTAGAAGGTAAGGCGTATGTTATCGGGTCTGTTAACCTAGGGGGTTGTTTTTAAGCAGTAAACTTGTATTTGACAAGACTCGCTCAAAACAGCAACAGCAAAGGCTAAAAAGCCCTTATACGATCGTGTTGTCGATAATTCTTAAAAAAGTGTAGCTAATTACATGGTTAGCAGAGTACTTTTTAAAGATTACGTTTTAACAGCGAGCGAGCTTATTGAATTAGGACAAATGATATAAGGACTTATGTCCGCTTTTATGTATAGGACCTGAGACTTTTGATGCAGATCAAGCATTATCGGGGGCATCTATCGGTATTTGGATATCCCACTCCAATCCTTGCGGTGTATTTTTCACACTAAACTCTCCATTGAGTGCCCCTGAAACCAAGTTGGCAGTTAAATTTGCGCTGAGCCCAACATGACCTGCATTACCTCTTTTTGTTGTAACAAATGGTTTTAATAACTCTTGTGTACTAATTCCTCTAAGCCCTATTCCATTGTCAGTATAATTCACATGTAAATTGTTACCCGAGTGCGTAAAGGTGATAGTGGCAAGATGATCATGGTCAATCCAAGCATGCGCAATGGAATTTTCAACTAAGTTGCTCAATACCTCAACCAGAGCTTGTCCATCCACATAAATCTCTGTTGTTGTGTTACCAACAAACTGAATTTGTACGTCTTGCTTTGAAAAATCTTTTTTCAGTCTTGTTTCTATTTCTTGTAATTTAACGTCAGCACAGCTGCTATCTCGCTCAGACTGAGAGACCGATTTCAATAAGCTGACAAACTTAGCCACTTTTTCTAGATTACGGCTGCACAGCGCACTGCTGTCTTTGATCTGTTCAAACCCCGTAACCAGCCCATCCTGCGTAAGCGTACCTGCGGTAAGTGCACTTTGAAGCTCTTGCATGACGCCTTCTAAAAAGGTGTTTGATGTAATACTGGTACCAAGCGGGGTATTGATTTCGTGTGCAATCCCCATCACCATTTGGTTTATGGCTTTAGATAGCTGCTGTTTTACCGCTAACTTTTGCGCTTCAATTAACTTAAATTGGGTGTTTACTCTGGCTATGATTTCAGCGGGTTTATAGGGTTTGGTAATGTAATCAACACCACCAACCTCGAATGCTTGTACCAAGCTCTCGCTGTCTTCATAAGCACTCACAAAAATAACGGGAATGGCCGCAGTCGAGTTGTCGGACTTAAGCACTTTACATAGTTCAATCCCCGACATGTTTGGCATTTTTATATCAGTAATAATTAATTCAGGCTGATGCTTTTTAACGATACCTAATGCAATGTCCCCGCCTCGTGCCGCCAATACTTTATATCCTTCCTTTCTTAGTATGAGCTGCAATACTTGGAGGTTTTCCGGCATATCGTCAACAATTAAAATGTCTGACATGTAACGTTACTCAAGTCCTTAAGGTAGACACTTTTTACAGCATAGCTTGAGAAATTGTATATCGCGACTATGTTTATATATAAATTCACGCGTAAATAATAACTTATGTCCTCAAAAGCATTACTAAGTTGGATCGCACTTTTCGCCTTGATGGCAGCCTTAGGAAGCGCAACGCTTATCTACTACTCAACAACCACTCATAGCACACTCGCGACCGACGTTAATACCGCTTATCACAACCACCTCTCACTTGAGATATATAGCAAAGATAAAAACGCCCAATGGCTCAATGATATCAAACCTGCACCAAGTCACTCATTACCACTACCGCTACAACAAATTTATGAAACCCAAGCAAGATTAAAATCTCAATTTTTAGCAAACACGGTTGAACAGGTCTATTTACCTCAAAGTTATCAAAACGCCATCTCACAGCTGCCTCTCATCGCAAACGCTGAACTCGAAACACATACTAATCAACAACTTAAAATACTGTTGATTACTGGCCTTGCTTTCGCGGTGTTAACACTATTTTTAAGCTTTTATGTTTGGTTTATGCGCACTAAACATTTCTCCCCACTCTATCGCATCGTCAATACGTTACGTGAACAAGCGTTAAACGGCGCCCCTCTTTCAGTAACCCCCACAAACAGTGACGCAGATGTAAAACGCCTCACACAAGCTATCCATGCTGCCACCACCTCTCAAAGCCAAAAGTTGGCGTCAGCCGCAATTATCGAAAACTATAATCGCGAACTAAAATCCATCACTGGTTCCGAGCCTATCGTCCGCCACGCACTAGAGTTTATTTCCAATGAGTTCAATGCACCGAGTGTTTGCCTCTATGCCAATTCAGAAGACGACACCTTGTCGTTAGTGAAAAGCCACGGAGTGACACCAAGCCAATCAATTATTGCGTCCACGATAGCGCTTTGCGCAACAAATAATGAACCGCAAGTACAACAAGAACCGTTGTGGCTCAAAGAACAAGAAGTTGAAGTGAAGTTACAAAGCCGTTATTGCTTTCCACTAGCCATCGGTAATCATGTAGTTTATGTGCTACTAGTCGGTAGTGCACAGGCGTTGATAGACAGCCAATTTGAAGCGCTTGAGTACTTGTGTAAGGACTTAAGTCTCGCGCTTGCTATTAATGAAAATATCGAAAAACAACAAAAGACAGAGTCGGCCTTAAGCGAACAACTTGAACTTACCCACCACATTATCAATGCTATCCCAAACCCTACATACTATCGATCTACTGACGGGGTATTTATGGGGGTAAACAAGTCCTTCTTGGCACTGTTAGATCAATTTGAAGTAGACGTGATTGGCGCCAAACTAGACGAGATTTTTGATTTAGGAATAGCCAGTCTATTTGAGTCCAAAGCCCACGAAATTATCACCACAACCCAAGAGCAAACCTACGAAGTACTATTACTCGATGGCCAAGAGCAAGCTCGGGAACTGATTGTATACGAAGCGCCATTTTTTAATGAAAATGGCGCTGTAGCTGGGATTGTTGGTATGTACCTTGACGTGTCGGAGAGGAACCAACTACAACGCGAGCTCATAGAAGCGAAAGACTTGGCCCAAAACTCGGCAAAAGCGAAAAGCGAATTCCTCGCCAACATGAGCCATGAAATTAGAACCCCAATGAACGCGATTATTGGTATGTCTCATCTCGCACTTGCGACCGAATTAAATGCAAAACAGCACGACTACGTATCAAAAATAGATACTGCGGCAAAGCAATTACTGAGATTGATTAACGATATACTCGATTTTTCAAAAATCGAAGCTGGCAAAATCGAGTTAGAATATCAGGCCTTTTCAACAGAAAAACTACTCGACAATGTCGCCACCATCGTCAGTGTAAAAGCCCAAGAAAAACAACTAGAGTTAGTCTTTGATATTGACTCACAAGTGCCCTACTGCGTGATTGGCGATCAGTTTAGAATAAGCCAAGTACTCATCAATTTAGCGGGTAACGCGGTTAAATTCACAGAAACCGGTGAGGTTGTTATTCGTGTTGCCCTCGTCAATGTCGAAAAAGGGTTAGCGAAAATTAAGTTTAGCGTCAAAGACTCCGGTATTGGCATGAATAAACGCCAGCAAAAAAACCTATTTCAATCTTTTTCTCAAGCAGACAATTCAATCACCCGAAAATATGGCGGTACTGGGCTTGGCCTCACAATTTCGCAGCAACTGGTCAAGCTTATGGGGGGAGAAATATATGTTGAGAGTGAGGAAAACGTCGGTTCGGAGTTTTATTTCACATTAGAAATGGAAGTCAGTGACGAGCTGAGTCAGGCGAAAATGGCGTCGACCCACTTATCAGAGCTATCAGCAACAATTATTGACGATAACCAACATGCATTGGACGTGTTAAGTGGTATGCTAACAAACTTTGGTATGCAAGTTTGTTCTTATTTGGACCCTCATAAAGCATTAAATCAATTCGTCCTAACACAAGATTTACCCGATCTTATTTTCGTCGATTGGCATATGCCAAAATTAGATGGCATCGAGATGATCACTAAGCTGCAATCGCAAGTCGATGTGTCACAAAGTAAGTTTATTTTAGTCACAGCTTATGGTCGGGAGTTAAACCTGAGCGACAGCCAAGCCAGTTTAGTCGATGGTGTACTTTTAAAGCCGATTAATCCGTCAAACCTTGTGGACGTTATTCAAAATGCCGTATTTGACTCACCAGAAGTAAGAACCACTATCACCAAAAAAGAACAAACGATTAGTAAACAAGCACTAAATGGTTTATCGATTTTGGTTGCGGAGGATCAACCTGTTAACCAGGAGATCGCAGTGGAGATCTTATCTAGCTTCGGAGCTCAAGTGGCGGTCGCTGATAATGGGCAAGAAGCCATTGAGCAAGTTCATAGCAAACATATAGATATTGTTTTAATGGATATGCAAATGCCAGTGATGGATGGCATTACCGCGACGCAAAACCTTCGTATAGAGTTCGATAAAAATACACTTCCTATTCTCGCGATGACCGCCAATGCCATGGAAGAAGACATCCAGACTTGCATCGATGCTGGTATGAATGACCATGTCACCAAACCCATCGACGTAGAGCAACTCGTTAAAAGCATTTTGAAATATGCAAGCGCTGAGACCAGTAACCTTTTAGCAACGCCAGTAGCAAACCCAACAGAAGTCACAGCAGAGGTAGAGGAAGTTGATGAGGTCATTGAATTTGAAGGCATTGATATTGCCGAGGGTATTGCTCGAGCCGCGGGCAACCAAAAGGTTTACTTCGATATCTTAGAAAAGTTCCTATCCCAGCAGATTGAAGAGCTGATCAATTTAAAACAGGCGTTAGCCATTGAGAATTTTGAACTTGCACATAGCATGTTACATGCATTAAAAGGCGCTAGCGCTAACCTTTCGATTGTTAGGCTGACTGAAGAGTTTAAGCACATTGAGGCTTCTCTTAATGTCCGCCCACCTAATGCAAGCGAAATTGACGAGCTGATTAAATACGTTAGATATGCATTAGAACAATGCCAAAAGCGCCGTAAAAAAGAAGCGTCTCAGCAGGTAAAAAATGTAACGAAAAACAACGAAGAAAAAGGTGGCAATATTCAATTAGAGGAACTCATCCAGCTTGCGTGTGCGTTAAGAGATTATGATACTCAAGCCACAGAGCTAGTAGACTCAATTTCAGTAAGTAGCTATTTGACGGAACCAGAACTGCAGAAATTAAAAACTGCCATCGCCCGCTTTGAGTTCAATGAAGCCTTTATGATGCTAACATCCATTAAGCATGTAGAAGAAGCACCTGAGCTTAATGCAGGAAAAGGCGCACTGCATTAGTGCCATTACTATATATTTTATCCGAGGGCGAAATGAAGATTTTTACCTAGCAGAAAGGCCACATCTGTGGCCTTTCTGCTAGGTGCTCTAAATACGGTTTTACAGTCCTAACTGATCCATAAAGTCGTCATCTACAACATCTTCTTCCTGCGGCTTCGCTGGCTTTTTCTTCTCAGCCTGACTTGCAATAATGTCATCTGGGTCTACCGACTCTGCAATATCAAAGTCATGTAGCTTAATAAATTCAGTTTTATCCATTGCCAATTCAAGATAGAAAATATTCTGGCCTTGAGTGGTAAAGGTAACGCGTCTTGCCTGCGGGCGATCCATTGTTGTGTCTACCGAGATCTGCACCTGTTTGTTGATAGCCATCATCTTAGGTTGGTTTTGCGTGATAGAGGTATGTAGCTGCTCACGTACTTTGTTGGTGAAATCACCAACAATCTGGTTCATCAACTCACCCAATACATTGGCAACGTCATCGGATAAATGACTATGCGCAATTTCTTCTTCAGGCATGCCCATGTTGCGCATGTAATCGGTATACACCTCCATTGCTGCTTGCGCGGTAAAATTAGTTACGACTAAACCGGTAAAGCCGCCATCAAACAATACGAAACAGCCGATGTCAGGCCTCATACAGGTACGAGTGATCTTTTGTACCATCGCGGAATAGTTAATTTGGTTGCCGCTTGCCGACGACAGAACTTCTGTTACTGAGTGGCATAGCGTTGAGAGAATGTCTTCTGTGCTAATCACTTTGCTTTTCGCCATTTTTGGTCTCATATTTACTTCTTATTATTAATAGTAGCCAAGCTACTGAATTTATCACTGACTATCCAGCATAAAATGCTAAAATAGCGAGATTATTTTCAAAGAGAGATTCAATGTGACGGGCAAAGACAGTATTTATGCCACTGAGCAAGCAGTAAAAGATTTCACTTTCGACGCCAATGTCGTCGAAGTGTTTCCAGATATGATCCAGCGCTCAGTGCCGGGCTACGCGACAATAGTAAGCACAATGGGCAAACTTGCGGGTACTTACGCGCAAAGTAACTCAAACTTATATGACTTAGGCTGCTCTTTAGGCGCGGTCACGCTAAGCATGCGTAGAAATATAGATAAAGAAAACTGTCATATCATTGCCGTGGATAATTCACAGCCTATGGTAGAGCGTTGCCAACTGCATTTAAAAGGCTTTAAATCTGACGTCCCAGTCTCGGTCACTTTAGGTGATATCAATGAAATAGAGATTAGCAATGCATCTGTCGTTGCGATGAACTTCACCCTACAGTTTATCCCACCAGAAAACCGCAAAGCGGTTCTCGAAAAAATATATCAGGGTTTAAAACCTGGTGGCGTACTGCTATTAAGTGAAAAAATCCGCGGTGAAAACGGTACTAAAGACAACTTACTTATCGACCTTCACCACGACTTTAAACGCCACAATGGCTACTCAGAATTAGAGATCAGCCAAAAACGCACCGCGATTGAAAACGTGATGCGCACGGACTCATTAAGTACCCATATGACAAGATTAGAGGATATTGGCTTTAATCAAACTCAAGTGTGGTATCAGTGCTTTAACTTCTGCTCAATGGTAGCAATAAAATAGAGGCAATTATGAATCATTGGTTTACCGACTTTTATGCAACCATTGCGAAAACCCCTTTGAGCCATTGGCTAGAAACGTTGCCTGCGCAGCTTAGCCATTGGCAAAAAGAAGCCCAACATGGCGACTGGCCGAAATGGGAAAAAGTCATTAAAAATCTACCTGAGATCTCAACCACCCATGTTGATATAAAAACCAAGGTTGAGATAGGTACTGGCGAAGACGTCAATGAAGGTCATCAAAAGCAGTTAACACATTTACTAAAACGCATGATGCCATGGCGTAAGGGACCATTTCATTTACATGGCGTCCATATTGATACTGAGTGGCGCAGCGACTGGAAATGGGACCGACTGCTCCCCCATATCAGTGACCTTCATGGCCGTAATGTCTTGGATATCGGCTGTGGTTCTGGTTATCACTTGTGGCGTATGCGCGGTGAAGGCGCAGAGCTTGTTGTTGGCATTGACCCTTCCGATCTATTTTTATGCCAATTCCAAACTATTAAACACTTTAACCCCGATCCAAACGTGCATTTACTACCACTAGGTGTAGAGCAATTGCCGGAGTTAAAAGCATTTGATACTGTGTTTTCAATGGGCGTGCTATATCACCGTCGTTCACCAATCGATTTTTTAGCGCAGCTAAAGTCTCAGCTAAGAAAAGGTGGAGAATTGGTGCTAGAAACACTCGCCATTGAAGGCGATGTAAATACAGTATTGGTGCCGACCGATCGCTACGCCAAGATGCGCAATGTATGGTTTATTCCAAGCTGTGATGCATTAACATTGTGGCTTGAGCGCGTGGGCTTTAAAGACATCAAAGTGGTAAACAAAGACGTTACGTCGTTAGACGAGCAGCGCCAAACTCCTTGGATGGAAACAGAGTCGCTTGCTGATTTCTTAGATCCAAATGACACCAGCAAAACCATTGAAGGCTACCCCGCTCCGCTCCGTGCTATATTTATCGCAAAAGCGTAAAACTGGTAAGGGGCATCAGCCCCTTACTCATAAGACTCATCAAAACAAAACCATAACCCACTGATTTAGTTGCATTAACTTACAATTCCAAGGTTGACCTAAACATTCTCCCTTCATTACAATCACGCCGTTATGCAGTTGCACTGCGTAGCTTGAATTAGACTATACAATAAGGAATTGTTAATGAAAAAGATGTCTCTTACCGCCCTCTTCATTTCTTCACTCGCGCTAAGTGGTCAAGCAATTGCTGACAACTTTATGATCACGAAAGAAAAACAACCTAGTCGGATGCTAGTATTAAGCTCAGCAGGCGGTCTTTCAACCACAGAGTTTTCTGTATTAAACATCGATTTAAGTGATATCCCATATGGAAGTAAAACGGGTACTATCACTGGAGTTAGCTATACTTCAGCGGGTTACGCCGATCCTGGCAATGAAACGGTGGAGCTTTGTTTCAGTCGTGCATACAGCACGACACCTTTCAAGTGTATTGAAATTAATCCTAACGATTCAGGGAATACAACTACGTTTAATGGTGAGGCATTTAAAGCGGGTATTTCAGCCTCTATCGTTCATAGAGTAGAAGCCACAGGCAACTTCCATTATGCAGAGCCAAGTCGAAAAGAAAGTATTACTTTCCACTACAGCACTTATTAAAACGATTTAGCTAGTTTAGAAATAATGTAGGAGTCTCTTTGGACTCCTACATGTTAACCAAGCGAACGCTTAATTATTAACCCAATAGTTCACCTAACTGCTTGCTCACCGCATCAACAGCTTGTGTACCATCTAGTTTGTGATATTGCGTGTTACCAGCATCCGCTTCTGCACTGTAGTAGTCTACTAGTGGTTTAGTTTGCTCATGGTAAATCGCTAGACGTTTACGGACTGTCTCTTCAGTGTCGTCATCACGAATGATTAGGTCTTCACCCGTTACGTCATCTTTGCCTTCTACTTTAGGCGGATTGTAAACGATATGGTAAACACGACCAGAACCTGGGTGTACACGACGACCGCTCATACGCTCAACGATGATCTCATCTGCCACATCAAATTCGATAACATGGTCAACTTTGATGCCATTTTCTTTCATTGCGTCTGCTTGTGGAATTGTGCGTGGGAAGCCATCAAGCAAGAAGCCATTTGCACAATCTTCTTTTGCGATCCGCTCTTTTACCAAGCCGATAATGATTTCATCAGATACTAGTTGACCTGCATCCATGACTTTTTTCGCTTCAAGACCCAGCGGAGTCCCTTCTTTGATAGCAGCACGTAACATGTCGCCTGTCGAGATCTGAGGGATCCCATATTTGTCCATTAGAAATTGAGCTTGAGTACCTTTACCTGCACCCGGCGCGCCTAGCAAGATGATGCGCATAATTGAATCCTCGTTTGGAGTTATTGGTATTTGTGTGGTGAATTTTTCCATATACGCTGCCGATCCTCAAGGAACTTATACTAATTGATAAGGAAGAATGGCAATTTTTCCGTCAAAAACAAAAAAGCTCCGCGATCTGCAGAGCTTTTGGTTAGAAATTAATCCTGATTATAAAAATGCACCTAGTGCTTTAACTTGGTCTAGCATGCGGCAAGAGAAGCCCCATTCGTTATCATACCAAGCCATCACTTTTACCAGCTTTCCATCTACTTTGGTTTGTGTTGAGTCAAACACTGAAGAAGCTGGATTGTGGTTGAAATCGATAGAAACCAAAGGTAATTCATTGTACTCAAGGATTGCACTCATCGCGCCCTCAGCGGCCGCTTTGATTGCTGCATTCACTTCTTCTTTTGAAGTGTCACGCTTGGCAACAAACGTTAAATCAACCAGTGATACGTTGATAGTTGGCACACGAACCGCCATACCATCTAATTTGCCAGCAAGTTCAGGAAGCACTAAGCCAACTGCCTTTGCCGCGCCCGTTTTCGTCGGGATCATAGACTGAGTGGCACTACGCGCACGATATAAATCAGGGTGGTAAACGTCTGATAGATTCTGATCGTTGGTGTAGGCATGAATGGTTGTCATGCTACCTTGATCAATACCAATCGTATCATTCAATACTTTTGCAATAGGCGCAAGACAGTTTGTGGTACAAGATGCGTTAGAGATAATGGTTGATTCAGCATTTAGCACTTCGCTGTTAACGCCATGAACAACCGTTGCATCCATATCTGTGCCCGGCGCAGATACAATCACTTTTTTCGCACCGGCTTCAATGTGTTTAGCCGCAGCTTCACGAGAAGTGAACAACCCAGTACATTCAAGCACGATATCAACGTTTAGCGCTTTCCAAGGAAGATTTGCAGGATCACGCTCTTGCGTTAGCGTGATTTCGTCACCACCGATAACGAGAGTGTTGTCGTTAAGAACAACCTGCTCTTGAAAGCGACCATGTACAGAGTCAAATTGAGTCAAATGCGCGTTTACGTTTGCAGGTGCGAGGTCGTTGATGGCAACGACTTTGATGTCTTTATTCTGACCTGACTCGTACAGTGCACGAAGTACGTTACGACCGATACGTCCATAGCCATTAATTGCGATATTAATCATGATAACTGTCCCCTAATCTATTTTACTTCACTTGCTTGTTTCGCAAGCGCCTCAATGGCTTGCCAGTCTTTGTTTGCGATAAGTGCTTTATCAAGCATCCAAGTACCGCCCACACATACCACATTGTCGAGTGCAAGATACTTAGGTGCAGTTGCCAACGAAATACCACCCGTTGGACAGAATTTTACTTGTGGAATTGGCCCGCCAATGGATTTAAGCATTGGTGCACCACCTGCAGCTTCTGCTGGGAAAAACTTTAAGAATTCAAAACCATGACTCGCAAGCTTCATCACTTCGCTTGGCGTTGCAGCACCAGGAAGAAATGGAATACTTGACGACTTAGCCAGTTCCAATAATTCGTCATTGACACCTGGACTTACCATGAAGTCAGCGCCGGCTTCTACTGAGGCATTAAAGGTTGCCTTATCCACTACCGTACCAGTACCAACATAGGCGTCAGGTAAAGCCGCTTTAATGTCTTTTACCGCTTGCGCTGCCACCGGAGTACGAAGTGTAACTTCAAGTGCTTTTAAGCCACCATTAAACAATGCCGTGGCAAGCGGCACCGCGTCTTCTAGGTTATCAATAACGATAACCGGAACCACTGGTGCTGCTGACAATATCTCTTTAATACTCATGCTCACCCTCATTCCCACTGTTATTATTCTTCGATGCCAAATGAGCATGCGCCTTGATCTGCACTGCTCACTACGTGTCTAAATCCTGAGAATAGCTCTCGACCTGTTCCAAATGTTTGAGATTGCGGTGAAAGCTGTAATTCGCGCTGTGCCATTTCTTCATCAGAAACATGTAGCACTAATTCGCCTTTTGGTGCATTTAAGGTGATCAAATCACCTTCGTGCACTTTTGCAATTGCACCACCTTCAACCGCTTCCGGTGCAAGGTGGATCGCCGCAGGTACTTTACCCGACGCACCAGACATACGACCATCAGTCACAATCGCCACTTTAAAACCTTGGTCTTGTAATGTAGCCATGACAGGCGTCAGTTTATGTAACTCAGGCATACCTTTCGCTTTAGGGCCTTGCTCTTTAATCACGGCAATAAAGTCTTGGTTAAGCTTGCCAGCAGTAAAGGCTTCTTGTAATTCGCTTTGAGAGCTGAATACTTTCGCCGGTGCAGTCACCGTTTGGTGCTGCTCTTGTACCGCAGACACTTTAATCACCGCTTTACCCAAATTACCATTAAGTAGTTGCAAGCCGCCTTGCTTGTTAAATGGATTTGCTACTGGGCGAAGCACTTCTTCATCCAGTGAATTCTCAGGTACTGGTACCCACTTCACTTTGGCAGGACCTTGATTATCGCTGATGATAACATTGCTGTTGATATCCAGTAATGGTTCCATCGTATAAGCATCAAGCCCTTCACCCACAATCGTTTTTACGTCATTGTGTAAGAAGCCGCCATCTCTTAATTCACGCATTAAGAAGCCCATGCCACCAGCTGCTTGGAAGTGGTTTACATCGGCATGACCATTTGGATAAATACGTGTTAACAACGGCACTACTTCAGACAAATCCGCCATGTCTTTCCAAGTGATTTGCACGCCAGCTGCTTTTGCCATTGCGACTAAGTGAATGGCATGATTGGTAGAACCACCAGTAGACAACAGACCGACCAAGCCATTGATCACGGTTTTTTCACTCACGATATCCGCAAGTGCATTGCCGCTTTTACCGTCAAGTAGCTGAGTTAGCATGGTCTCAACCGCACTCGCCGTTAAGCCATCTCTTAATTCTGTGTATGGATTGATAAATGAGCTACCAGGTAAATGAAGACCCATGATCTCCATTAACATCTGGTTCGAGTTCGCCGTACCGTAGAAAGTACAAGTACCTGCACTGTGATATGAAGCACTCTCAGCTTCCAGTAACTCTTCTCGGCTGACTAAGCCCTGTGCAAACTTTTGACGAATGCGTGCCTTTTCTTTGTTCGGGATCCCTGATTGCATTGGACCTGCTGGTAAAAAGAAAATGGGCAAATAGCCAAAAGATAAGGCACCGATTAATAATCCTGGGACGATTTTGTCACATACACCAAGACAGAAAACCCCATCGAAGACATCGTGTGATAATGCCACCGCAGTTGACATGGCAATTACGTCACGAGAGAACAACGACAGTTCCATGCCATCGCGGCCTTGGGTAACCCCGTCACACATAGCAGGTACACCACCCGCTACTTGCGCAGTCGCGTCAAACTTGTTTGCCACTGCTTTAATTAAATCTGGATATTCTTTATAAGGTTCGTGCGCAGACAACATGTCATTGTACGAATTGATAATTGCTAGGTTCGGTTGCTCGTCTTCTTTCAGACGTGCTTTGTCACTGCTTGAGCAAGCAGCCATTACGTGTGCTAGGTTTCCACAGCCCAGTCCTGCTCGTACGCGCGTTTGTTTTTTTGCTTGTTGGATTCGAGCTAAATAGGCTTGACGTGTTGCTTTGCTTCGCTCAATGACGCGTTCGGTGACTTCCTGAATTCGTGGATGCAACATATTACTGACTCTCTAGTGTTAGAGGAAAAAGGCTCTGCACGATTACCAGCATTCGTGGTAATCCTTGTACAGAGCTGCTTTGATTTACCCGTTCAAAGGTACGCTATCAGGTTGTCTCTCACCCCAACCTGACACCGGTGTCACTATATTTACGCATAAAGCTGACACCGGTGTCAACCCTTCTTATAAATTTAGTCTAACTTTTTAAAATGACCAAATTATAACCACTTAAAACTTTACCGGTATCTGCGGTATTAAAATCATTACCTAACTGATTTTATTAGTAATTATTATGACAAAAAGATTAATATTAATGATTGAGCGAAGTCATTATTTGATAGTGAAGTTATCAATGAGCCTAAACTTGGCAACATGACCTTTAATCGATGGACAAGCGAGCCTGATAATCACGACATAAATCTGCGCATTTATCTAGTCCGCAACGTTTTCCCTAGTAGCTGCGAAAATAAAAAGCCCAACGGCTAAGCGTTGAGCTTTGGGGCAAGTATAAAAATTGAAAAAGTTATGAATTCGAGCGCGCTTTCGTCGACTCTCGAGTAATGAGTTTAGCTTCTAAAACTTGCTGAAACGGTGCTTCTTGCGGCTGAGATATATGCTTAATCAGCTCTTCTACCGCTATCCGAGTCATTTCTTCCACAGGCTGTGCTATCGTCGTCAGACCCGGCCAAATATGCCTTGCGATAGGTGCGTTATCAAACCCAGCAATAGATAGCTGCTCGGGTACTTTGATCTCTCGCTGCGTAGCAAGTTTTAACACGGCCGCAGCCATGTAGTCGTTCGATGCAAATACAGCCGTTGGTCTTGGCTCTAAGTCCAATATGGCTTTTGCACTGTCTGCACCTGAGTGATAACTAAAGTTACCTTCTGCAACTAACCGCTCTCGATATTCAATACCATGCTTTGCTAGTGCTTTTTGGTAACCAGAGAAACGATTTTCCGTGGCACTGTGATCAGGGTGACCTTTAATAAAGGCAATTTCGGTATGACCTAAATTAATCAAATGCTCAGTTAACTCAAAAGCACCCTGCTCATCATTACTGCGAATTGAAATCGAATCATCGCCTTCAATGGCTGAAGCAACGCGTGCATAGGGAATATTACGCTGCTTTAAAAAAGCAATAAGCTCGTTGGAGTCTGAAAATGGCGGAGTAAGCACAATACCATCAAGTCTCGATGTGGTAAGCAGCTGATCAACATTGTCGATAAGGTCTTGGCCGCGCAGCTCACAAGGATGTATCAATAAATTGTAACTATGTTTCTGACACGCTTCCAGCGCACCGCTTTGCACTCGCGTGATATAGCTTTTTGATGGGTTGTCGTATAAACAACCGATGATAAAGCTACGATTTTGTGCCAAACCTCGTGCAATAGGGTTAGGCTTATAATTCAGCTCTTCAAAGACCTTCAGGACTTTTTCCCGTGTTGCAGGACTAACATTTGGCTCGTTATTTAATACCCGAGATACTGTCTTTTTAGACACTCCGGCATATTCGGCAACGCTATTAATAGTTACTTTTTTCATCGATTTTCCCTTAAGCTCGGCGTCGCTCATGGATACATGCTGCTGCGCCAATCAGTGGGATATTATCTTGTACCACCAAAGTAACTGGAATTTGGCTTGTGTACTGTGACATCATGCCTTTTTCGGTAAAGCGTTCAACAAAGCTACTTGCTTGTAATCGCTCTTTCATCCGCGGCAAGATCCCACCACCTATATAAACACCACCTAAGGCACCAAAAGTCAGTGCTAAATCGCCAGCCACACTACCCATCCAGTCACAGAAGTGACTCAATGTTGCATCGCACACTTTGCACTCTTTCGCGAGCGCACTGATCTGCGCCGCATTAAGATCTTTTGCTTGCTCACCACGCACTTCTGCCATGGCTTTGTAGAGTCTCGCAATACCTGGGCCTGAAAACACCGTCTCGACTGAGACATGTTGAATACTTGCGCGCAGCACCGTTAACAGTTCTTTGTCTAAGGCGGTAACCGGTGCGAGCGAGATATGTCCCGCTTCACAGCTCATCACCGCGCTGCCATTAATATCTCTAGCAAGACAAGCCGCACCAAATCCAGTACCAGGACCCATTACACCGATATTTGCGCCTAGCTCAGGCTGACCTTGCTTAATCACTAGGTTTTTCTCTAGTGCTAAGTAGGGCGCCGCATAGGCAAAAGCAGCAAAGTCGTTGATCACGGCAAGTTCGGTAAAATCGAACTGGGCTTTGATGTCTTCGGAATTAAAATGCCAACCTAAATTAGTTAAATGAACTTGCTGAGATTTGATAGGACCGGCAACCGCGAGACAAGCTCGGCTTGGCTGCGCTACAGGTAGCTCAGTTAAATATTTTTGGATAGCGGATTCAAAAGACTGGAATTCAGCACTAGGAAAAGTGGCTTGATGCGTAATTACAAAATGGTTAGTTCGCGTATCGAAATCTGACACGATTGCAAATCTGGCGTTTGTTCCCCCGATGTCGGCAACGACAATCGGCTCAAACGGCACGGATGAATGGCTTGTTGTCTGGCTCATATTATTATCTCTTTATCACTGCGATTATGCTTGGGCTAACATCAGGGCTGCCAGCACACGTCCTGCAATTTATTGTCTCAACTCGCCAAAATTTGCACGCCTTGGCTTTTGTTCTTACCTGTTATTCTGTTAATTTGGTAAAAAAATGCTGCCCTTGGCATGGGGCAGCCAAATACGTTTTGACAACAAAATGATAAAACATCGACATTATGACACCGGTGTCAGACTGTATCAATAAAAATTTGCAAATTCGGTGAAATTGGTTGAAAAAAAAATTGAATGGCTGACAATGTCATTGTCTTAAGCGTTGAGAAGAACATGAAAGGTAAAGCAACTTCATTTGATATCGCCCATTATGCTGGCGTTTCGCAATCTACGGTGTCGCGCGCCCTAAGAAATAGCCCTTTGGTTAACGAAGAAACTCGTCGTCGCGTTCATGAGATTGCTAAAAAGCTTAACTATAAGGTCGATAAAAACGCGAGTAATCTGCGCACTCAGCAAAGCAGTACATTAGCTTTGCTGTTATTTGAAGACCCCACAGAAGATGAGTCGCAAATTAATCCTTTCTTTTTAAGTATGCTTGGCAGTATTACCCGAGCGTGTGCAAAAGAAGGCTATGACCTTTTAGTATCGTTCCAATCGACGAGCAGTGATTGGCATGCCGATTATGAGGATAGTCACCGTGCTGACGGGTTAATTTTACTAGGCTATGGTGATTACATCGATTACCAGTCAAAGTTACAAACTCTACTCGACAACCACACAAAGTTTGTTTGTTGGGGGGCAACGGTTGATAACCGTCCAGACCTCACTGTGAGCTGCGACAATTACGGTGGTGGTGTATTGGCTGCAAAGCATTTAATCGACATGGTCAGAACAGATTGTGCTTTTATTGGCGATGCTTCGGATCACAGCCCAGAATTTTTTGCGCGCTTTAAAGGCTTTAGAGACACCCTTAAAGCAAAAGGTATTGAGGTGAGCGACCGTAAGATGGCAAATGCGATTTCCACAGAAGACTCTGGGTATCATGCAACTCGCTCCTTAATCGCCAACAATGTTAAATTTAACGCGCTTTTCGCAGCTAGCGATCTCATTGCTATTGGCGCGATTAAGGCGCTTCAAGAAGCAGGTGTTCGCGTCCCTCATGATGTCCATGTCGTTGGCTTCGATAACATTGCCGCAGCGGGTTATGTTTCTCCCTCTTTAACTACTGTGCAGCAAAACACCACATTGGCAGGACAAATGCTGGTCGATAACTTACTTACGCTTATCCGAGGTGAAGCGGTAGCCTCTACCCTCTTACCGCCCAAACTTATTATTAGACAATCTTCGCGATAGCTAGATCTTCAGCGGAATCGAATAAAAAATGCCGAACCCATCTTCGGCATTTTTTATGTGTTTACTTACTGTTTGTTATTTCAGTTTACTTTCTACGATTGGGTAGTGATCCCACACTTGTTTTTCATTAAGAGAACGTACTAACTTTACGTATTCAGCATGTGTCCAGGCCAAAGGCGTCGCCGAGTTCGTTCCTTCGCCAAGTTGATAGCCAAAGGTATTTTTACCCACACCATCCCATACTTGCTCAGGTAACATCATGCCTTCATTAGCAAAGTGCTCCATCCCCTTCACATAAGTATTTTGTATTTTGCTCTGTTCATCCGCACTTAACTCACCATCAAGCAGCGCCAGCGCAATATCATAGTGACCACGCTCTCCGGTAAAGAAAGGCCACACTCGACCGCGTTGGCCATCGGTATTCTGACCATTTTCGGCATAGTTGATACCGCGCTTCTCATCTTCACCATAACCGTCGTTACCGTAACGGCGGTACCCTGGATAACTATTAACATCGCCGTCAAATTTAAAGCTATATTTTACTCTTAAGTTTTCAGCTATCGATTCATCATCGTATTCAGGTATAGTAGCCACGATGCTCGGAGCGTCAGCCCCTCTAACCCCGTATCGCACAAGTTCTAAGAAGCCACCGTCGATGATCTGCTTCTTATCCATTCCGCTGCGGCCATTATTGGCATTTAAGGTCGTACTGGAATTAGGGTTTTCGTCTTGTCCAATACGGAAGAAGTATTGACCGTCACTGTGTTTGCTTTGCAGATTCCCTTTGGTTGTGAACATGAATGACTCAACATCACGATTGTACTGCTGCGCCGTCGCGAGGAATTTCTCTTGTCCCGCTTTATCACCGGCCAATTTAGCAATGTCGCTCGCCGTCACAAGGCCTGCAATGATTGCCGCGGTAGTCGATGGTGAATAGCCATTTTGCTCTTCCCAACGCTCTTGTTGCGTCGCAGGCGGTGTGATTTGCGTGTCATTCCACAATATTTTAGCCAGTCCCCCTTCAACTAAGAAGTTAGCTGCAGGCTTTAACATCTTGTTGTACCAATAAACCAATCTATCATCGCTTAGCACACCCGCTTGCCATAGTTTCCATGCCAGCATAATCGGCATTGCCGTTTGGTCAAGTTGGACACCAACCCACTCAAGCTCGCCATCTACGTGCGTTTTTTGTAAGAACCAGCCAGTATCGCCATGGTTACCCGGTGTTTTATCCGTAACTTGCACTTTTTCTAGATACTCAAAAGCAGTAAGTGCTGTTTGTGTATCTCCCATCACCAAAAATGCCATCGCTACTTGATAAAAATCACGCACCCATACTGCTTTATAACCGGTATGGCCTTGCTCTGCTGGCACTGTGTCACCCCAAGGATTTGACAACGATGCTATCAGCGCACCGGCATGGGTTTTATCTTCTTGCGCCTTAAGCACAAGCGCACTGGTGTAAAGTAACTTGCCGTTATCTGCGGTATTTGCCGTCATGGACTTTAGTGGCGCTAAACTTTCGAGATAATCTTGCCAGCCTGTCGCTTCACCTTGACCATTATAGTCAGCCAGTACCTTATCGTAACCTTTGGCTAATGTGGCTTCCCCTTCAGCAAAGCTTTGCTGCTGAGAGTGACCAAAACTCAAGGAAAGGTCAAAGGTGCTGCTGCCCTTTACTTGCCCCAAGTTTGCCAACCAGTTAACGTTGCCACTCTCTTTGCCTGTAGACGCATAAGCTTGGGCTATATGTCCTGTAGACTCAAGTGACGCTAAATTATCGCTGGTGCCAGTAAAACCGACAGATGCTTCGACAAAGCCGGTTTTGCTCTGCAATGAGAGATAGTTCTTACCTTCCCATGCTAGCAAACCTTGCTCTGTCACTTTTGCAAAATCGTTTAAGCCATTGTTATTCACGTATGGGTTAACGTTCACAAAAGCCTGTACATCTTTGAGATCAGTATCTACTTTTGCTCTTACAAACAAGGTTTGTCCATCAGGGTCGGTGAAAATATGCTTTTCAAGAGTAAAGCGACCTTGTTTGTCCTTGCTTAAAATTTTGTAAGCAAGCGATAACGGTCTTCCACTAGCATCTTTATAAAGATAGTCAATCGTGACATCTAGAGCGTCAGTATCAGATTCTTTCACTGCAAAGCCGTCACCCACGATGATAAATTGCATGTCTTTGATCTGCGCTTGGTGAATAAGTCCAAACATGGTCTCTGTGATCATCCCTTTTGCAACAGAAAACCATACCTTTGAAACTGTTTTTGTAGCCGTAGAATCACTGTACTTGCCGTCTTCGTACGCTTCGTACGACGTACCAATCCCCGTTTTTCCAGAGTATGACCAATAAGGTTTAACGCCAGGTGCACTTGGTGCCGTCAGGGTTTCATTGCCAGATTGCTGTGATCCGCAACCCATGAGGCCTGCACTTACCAAGGCTAGTGCGATTGTTGATAGTTTAATCATCTCGTTCTCCTTATTGAGCCTTTATCGTGACTCTTGAAACAGCTAATGCAGCGAGTAAAAATGACACGCCTCCGATGACGAGTGCGAATATCGGTTGGTTATCAAAACCATGACGTAGAATTAGACCTAGAATACTGGCGGCGAGTAATTGTGGGATCACGATAAAAAAGTTAAAGATCCCCATAAATACACCCATTTTGTTGCTTGGCAAAGCGTTACTTAACATCGCGTAAGGTAATGACAAAATAGATGCCCAAGCAAAGCCAATGCCCAGCATTGGCAACCAAAGTAATGTGGGGTCAGCGATAAATTTGAAGCTAATTAAAGACACGGCGCCAAAAAACAAGTTAGCTGCATGCGCCCCTTTGAGACCAATGCGCTTAACCATGAATGGGATCACCATCGCAGCAATAGCAGCAAAGCCATTGTAGGCTGCAAATAACACCCCGACCCAATCAGCACCGTCGTTATAAAGCTTGCTCGTTACATCTGACGTACCATAGTGATGGCTCGTTACCGCTGAGGTGGTGTAGATCCACATGGCAAATAGCGAAAACCAGCTAAAAAACTGCACCACAGCAAGCTGCTGCATGGTCTTTGGCATCGTAAATAAGTCAAAAATAACATGATAAAAACCATTACTTACGCGCTGTTTTTGCTGCATCACATGCGCAATGACAAATACAATTGCAAAAGCGATTAGCAGCCCACTAAGCAAATACAGCTCTTTTTCAAGGCCAAGAAATGCAACGGCAAACAACACGATAACACCAATGAAACCGCTCACCGCACTGCCTTTTAAAAAGTTCACAGGTAAGTCTGACAGTGTTGCGCTTTGCGTATTCATTTGCGCTTGTTCAAAGGCTGCGAGTTGCTCAGGGCTATATTCTTTCGTTTTTAGAATCGTCCACAATACGGAGATGAACAAGATAGCTCCCCCCCAGTAAAATGCGTATTTTACCGAGTCAGGGATTTGTCCTGCAGGAGCTGTGTTACTCACCTCAAACCAATTGGTCATCATCCAAGGCAGCGCAGACGCGACCACGGCACCAACACCAATGAAAAAGCTTTGCATCGCATACCCTGTAGCACGTTGCTTTTCATTCAGATTATCACCTACTAATGCTCTAAACGGCTCCATCGTGACGTTGATAGACGCATCCATTATCCACAGCATGCCCGCCGCAATCCATAGTGTTGGAGAATTGGGCATGATGAAAAGCGATAGCGTGGTAAGGATAGCTCCCCACAAGAAAAATGGTCTTCTACGGCCAAGTTTTCCCCATGTCCTATCACTCCAGTAGCCGATAATTGGCTGCACGATTAAACCTGTTAAGGGCGCTGCAACCCACAAAATAGGGATGTCATCGACCTTAGCACCGAGGGTTTGAAAAATACGACTCACATTGCCGTTTTGCAGTGCAAAACCAAATTGGATCCCAAGAAACCCAAAGCACATATTCCATATCTGCCAAAAACTGAGTTGTGGTTTTTGTTGTTCTTGTTGCATAGGTTACTTCTCTAATTGATAAACCACGCTGGCAAGCGGTGCTAGCGTAATCGTTGCGTTGGCGTGCTCGCCATCAGTTGTTGGTTGTAATTGTAAAGTCGGGTGTGACTCTAAAATATCGTTATAAACACCATCCCACTCTTTAGGCAGATTTACGGTGACTATTTGTTCTTGTTCTGCATTAAAGTTGCTCACGACCAACAGCTTTTGTTGACCTAATTTACGGCCAAATGCCATAACTGTTTCAGCATTGCTTGGCATCTCAGCAATCAGAGCGACTTGCTGGTATTCACCAGCCGCAATTGCCGGCTGTTTTGCAAGGTTGAGTAATTTGACGTAGTAATTACGAAGTGCCTTTTGCTCATTTGAAAGTAGCGCGCCATCAAATTTCCCGTCATTCATCCATTTTTGATGTTCGGGTACACCAATATAGTCAAAGATACTGGTTCTGCTTGGACTGCCGAACCCCGCCTGCTCAGAGCCGTCTTCCCCTAATGTTTGTCCAAAATAGATCATTGATGGTGCTGTGCTTATCAGGTGACTAACCACCATAGCGGGTTTACCTTTTAGCGGATCGCCTACAAATTCAGGGCTTGCGATACGCTGCTCATCATGATTTTCTAAAAAGTGCAACATATGTGGAGCAATATCGGCTACCGATTGATGACTATCCAACACAGCTTGGGCACTACCTTTGCCTTGCATTAACGCCTTCAAGGTGTCGTAGAAACCCACTTTGTCGTAGAGGTAATCCATCTTACCTTGCTTGATATACGGGCGATATAAAGCGGGGTTATAGACTTCTGCAAGCAAGAAAGCTTCAGGGTTTTTTGTTTTAATCGACGAGTTTAGGAAGCTCCAAAACTCTACTGGCACCATTTCCGCCATATCGTAACGGAAACCGTCTACACCCTTTTCTAACCAAAAGTGGGTAATGGCTTGGAATTTGTACCAACTATCTGGCAATTGCTTGTGTTGCCAAAATTCAAAGTGCGCACGATAATCTTGCTGAGCATAGTCATCTGGCAAGCGGTCGAAGTCGTAACTACCGTCAGGCTTCACACCGTAATTCACTTTGACGGTTTCATACCAATCATTAATATCAGGCTTTGCCGCACGAGCACCGTTACCGGTCCACTTTGCTGGATTTTCTGCAAATTTGCCATCCGCCAATGGATGAGATCCACCACCTAACACCTGATAGCCTTCACTCGTTGGTACGGTAAACTCCTCACCAACCACATAATAAAAATTATTGTCCCGAGCATATACAACTTGCGTGTCATCATTGGTGCCAAAATCAACAGTTCCTTTAGGCGCACCGAGTGACTCATAGTTACGAGCGACATGGTTTGGCACAATATCAATGATCACTTTTAAGCCGGCGTCATGTGTACGTTTGATTAAGGCTTCAAATTCAGCCAGTCGCGCAGAAGGATCGTTCGCAAGATCAGGGTTAACGTTGTAGTAATCTTTTATTGCATAAGGTGAACCCGCTCTGCCTTTTACAACATCAGGATCATCTTGGCTGATCCCATACTTGCTATAATCCGTCACTACTGCGTGATGGAGCACGCCGGTATACCAAACATGGGTCACACCCATCGCCTTGATTTGTTGTAATGCCGTAGGAGTAAAATCAGAAAACTTACCTACTCCGTTTTCCTCTAGCGTTCCCCAAGGTTTGTTCACTGCCTTGGTGTTGCCAAAGAGCCTTGTGAAGACTTGATAAACAACGGGTTTGCTCACTGGTGCCACTTCCGATTGCAATGTCATTTGTTCGGTTTTTTTATCAACTGGCTTGGGGCCACAGCCGCTTAAACTTACTGCACCACCCAAAAGCGCTGACACAGCCAATAGTAGAGATTTATTTTTCATAGTGTTGTCATAATGCTGTTTTAAAAGAGTCTACTTGCGTAAACGAACGTACTGAACCCATTACATATGTATTCAGCGAGACCCTTAATTAGATTTTATTTATAACGATAAATACCAAGTTACTTGTGAACATTTGCCACAAAGCTTTCTAGCTCCATTCGGTGATCTTTAAAATTCAATCCACATCGTCTGATGAAGTCATTCACTTTTTCAATGTTATGTTGGTTTGCTAGGGCATTGCCTGACTTAAGCTGAGCTTGTTCTGGGTAGATACCATAACCTGCCAATAAACAATGCCAGCTGACTGAAGGGTAATATTGCTCAACGTTTTGGCGAACTAATTCATCCGATAAGTTGTTACCAGAAACCCAAGTCTGTAAAATTTGATAGAGTGACCGCGATAAGTGGTTATTGTTGGCATTATCAAGCCAGTAGTTGGTGTCAGTGCGACTATTCACACGATAATGAGCGACGATATAGTCTCGAATAGCCTGATACCGTTCGCTCAAAGCGCGGTTGTGTTTATCTCTGTTACCATCGGTAAAACCCGCATCTTGGTAGCATTCAATGAAACTTTGAACGGTTTCTTGGACTATATGCAAAGCGGTTGCTTCTAATGGCTCTATGAAGCCCTGAGATAAACCAATCGCTATGCAGTTTTTACTCCAGTGCGCTTTAACTTGCCCGACTTTCATTTTTATATGTCGAGCTTCTACTTCTGAGTCCAACAAACCCAAAGCAGCCCTTAGCTCGGTTTCGGCTTGATCCGCATCGCAGTAATGCTGACTATAAACATAACCATTACCGATACGGTTAGTCAGTGGAATGTGCCAAGACCACCCAAATTGACGCGCAACAGATTGTGTTTCGGAGCGAATTGTATCAAGTTGCTTGGTAGGTATAACGACCGCAGCGTCGTTAAATAAATTGGACTCGAATGACTCAAAACCTACACCTAAAGTGTGTTGTAGCAGTAAACTTTTGAAGCCCGAGCAGTCAATAAAGATATCACCAGAGATTTCTGTACCATCAGACGTTATCAGTGCCGCAATATCACCATCAAGGTGTTTTCGAACGTCGGTAATTGTGGCATCAATGTGTTTTACATTAAACTCAGCCGCTTTGCGAGCCAACAACTGGCCTAGCAAAGCAGAGTCAAAGTGATAACCATAATTAATTTCGAATGGGAAGCTTTCTGCAGCAATTGGGGATTTATTTAAATCAGCCAAGTGAGTCGCTAAAAAAAAGTGGTCTGGGTGGCCCTCTACGTCAATCGCCTTACGCCGAACAAAGCTGTTATGAAAAAAAGCCGGTGCACTGTAGTCATCAGGTTGTGCAGGAAAGGGGTGAAAATAGCTAGAAAACCCAGGTTTTGTCGACCAATCTATAAACCGTATGCCATTTTTATAGGTCGCATTACAAGCCGGCATCCACTCGGCTTCCGAGATACCTAAATAGTCCATAAATCCTTTGAACTGCGGAGTAGACCCTTCACCAACACCAATAGTCCCGATGCTAGAAGATTCAACCACAGTGATTTCTATCGCTTTATCTGCCCAGCTTTTTGCCATCATATTCGCGGCCATCCAACCTGCAGTTCCACCACCTAAAATCACTATTTTCTGATTTTTCATCGCCTTCGCACCTTAAACCTATTAAAAACCACGTATTGAAAGTGAAACAAACATATCAATTTAGATAATTGATGATAACCACTCATTGCGCTTTGAGCGATTATAAAAAAGCCACCAAAGCAGGTGTTACTTTGGTGGCCATGGATGCTTGCAACTAATTAGAAGCTATAGTTAAACCCTAAATAATACTGGCGACCAAACTCTTTGTACTCACCAGTGGCAAGTGCAGTACCATAGTTAGTGGTATTTGGCTCATCAGTTAGGTTATTAACCTGTAAGACGGCTTCCAAACCATTCTCAAAGTTGTACGATGCCTGCCAATCAACCACAGTATATTCATCAGCCCAAGCTAGAGAAGAGCCACCAGGTGAAGCCCCTTCATACACATACTCATCACGGTAACGGATATTCAGGTGTGTTGTGAACGAGTCTATGTTCCAAAATACCGTCGCACTCCAAACATTTTTTGATAGACCCGGGAGTGGCAATTGCTGATCAGGGAAGTTACCACCGCCATCTACCGTTGTTTCGCTCTCGGTATATGAATAGTTAGCGTTAAAACCTAAGCCTGAAAAGACGCCCGGTAAATTATCAAACATCGTGGTATAGGCAAGCTCGATACCTCTAATGTATCCACCTTGATCATTGTTCTGAGTCGTTTGGTATTGACCTGCAACGAACCCATCAGGAACCTCTAGGCCAATATCAGCCCAGTCAACTTCACCTTCTTGATAAGTGATACTTTCAATCAAAGATTCAATATCTTTCCAGAATATAGCGGCAACAAAAGCACCACCATCTTCAAAGTAACGCTCATAAGATAAATCAATTTGAGTCGCTCTAAACGGGTCTAAATTTGGGTTACCTTTGGACCACACATTATAACGAGGACTAGTACCATCATTTGCGGTGTCAGCCCAAGAACCTGCACCACCTCTAAGCTGGTAGACAGGTGGACGGCCAATAACTTCTGCAGCTGCGAACCTAATTTGGTCTGTGTCACTCACTCTGAAATTGAGGTTTAGTGAAGGCAATGTGTCTGTATACTCAGGACCATAATTAACATGACGATAATCGGTTCTTTCAACGCCATTGTCATCGATGATTGAGTCACCAACTTCATCGCCTTGGATCTGTTGAATGCCTATTGATTTCGTATCAGTTCTTACTACACGAACGCCAAAATTACCCGTCACTGGTATGTCGGCAATTTCAGTATCTATATTTGCCATAATATAACCGGCTAATACTTCTTCTCGAACAGCTCCACTTTCAATGAGCGTCCAATTGTGGCCCCAAGTTTGTTGCGCCTCATAATTACCCGGACCAAATACTTCGTTAGCGATACCTTCAAGGTCTAATTCCAAGTATTGGAAGCCTCGAGTATCTCTAACCGAAACATATCCCGTCAAATCGTGAGGAATACACGGGTGGTTCTGATCATTAAATTCACAGCCTTTGTTCGTGACGATAGTGCCATCCGGTAACTGATAACCGTTTTGACCTTCGCGTGCGCCCCATCTAAATGTCGAGCGTTGATCAGTAAATTCACGATCAGACCAACGCGCACCAACTTCAATCGAAGAAATAAAGCTGTTCTCAATAAAATATTTAAAATCAACTTTAACGCTATCTAACTCATCTGTGTACTTGTGAGGGAATTGTTCCCAGTCACCCAGTCGCATATTAGATAGGTCGGTATACCCATTACCAAGTGTTAACAGTGGTGAGTCTTTCTCTCTTTGTTCAAAAGAAAACGTTTGATTTCTTAATTCTTGCCAGGTGTTAACTAATGTTCCATCTTCCAGTGTAGAGGTACCGTATTCGTATGCATGCATTGAAGCAATCATATCTCTACGCGTTTTTTCCCCTTCACTATGAGCCCAGTCGAACTTTAATTCCCACGAATCTGTCGTATATTGCAAGTTTAAGCCAAAGCTGTCGGTGGTTGAGTCCGTTGATTGGTCTTCAGAGCGCATCTCAACCCATGGGCCATTGGGATCCGTAATAGTTACATCCCCAGCGACTAGAAAACCATCTTTAACAACTGCATTGTCAACCGTATACAACGAGTTAATATCTTTTGAGAATCCTTCAATATTTAAGCCGCTCTTTTTATCTTCCGATTCAAACTTAGAATGGAAATAATCAAATTGGACTTTGAATGCGTCTGTTGGCTGATACACCAAGGTGCTTAACAGGCCAAGTCTTTCATCGCTGCCTTTGGCTGAGCGATATTGAAAGCCATTGACCGAGCGCTCTTCAGTACCATCACCATCAAAATCTTGAGAGCGTGTAGGAGCATGCGCTGAGATATCAATTGCGTTATTTGGTTGGTTTAGATACGCCCCACCAATAGCAAATCCAAGTGTCTCATTTAGGAATTTACCTCGGTATGAAAAACTAATACGTTCGCCTGTTGAATCCGCGCCTACATCTGACGCTGCATCATTGTAGGAATATCTTACCGAAGAATTAAAATTATGTTCTTTTTCAGCATCGAGAGGGTTTGCTGTTTTAAGCTCAACCGTAGCCGCAACACCGCCTTCAATCAGCGATGCCTTTGGTGATTTATACACTGCGGCTTGATTAATTAATTCTGACGGATATTGGTCGAATGAAATCCAGCGACTACCTGCGGTATACCCACTGGTGCTCGCCTGTTCACGTCCATTTAATGTGGTTTGAATAAAGTCGCCGTTCATCCCGCGAATATTAAGTTGCGAAGATTGCCCACTTGCTCTTACCGCGGTGATCCCTGGTAGACGGCTTAGCGAGTCAGCGATTGACACGTCAGGTAAGGAAGCTAAGTCTCCAGCATCAACTACTTCTGCAATGGTGTCGCTAAATCTTTTTTTATCGATTGAGGCGATGATACTGCGCGAGATACCTCGAACTTCGATCACCTCAACGTTATTTTCTTCATTATTAGCAGTGTTATCTTCAACAGGAGCAGCATGGCTCACACCCGCAGCAATCAGCGCAAGCGTTAGCATACTCGGTTTGAACTTAGACATAATGTTTTATCCCAATTAACCATATTATATTGTGCGATTTGTTCATCAGGCGTGCAAACTGATGAAAAAACAAACGAGCACAGTTGTTGTCAGTCAAATACTAGCGGCTGATTAAATTTGTAAACAACTTTATGCATACGTATTCAAAGCTAGTGCATTTCAACGAAATTTACAGGCTTTTTACAGGAATAAAACCCAACCTTATGATAAATATATATTTTTATTAGTTAAGGTCATAAGACCGACCGCATTTATTTTCCTGCTTTAATTTCACTAAATCTTAACTTTCATGGGCTATTATTGTCGACTGAGCATCAAAATATCCTCAACATGTCATCACTAGTCATACCCAAGTTGAATTGGTCTTACCAAAAACTCTCTCTCGAAAAGCTTTATTTATCTGGTTATTCCTTTTTAAAGGCCAATATTGGTAAATTTATTTTATAAAATAAAATTATGTAAATGACTTATCATAAATTTACCCAACAAAACCTGCATACGTATGCAGGTTTTTTACAGCCCCATGTGCATGACGTATTCTTTGGCAAAATTAGTGGTGAAAGTGCCTAGCATAGTATTTACTTGATACTCAGCACTGCCAAAGAACAAACACGCACATAGCCTGGAGAAAGTGCATGGCAAATAATGAATGGTGGAAAGGCGCGGTTATCTATCAAATATATCCGCGTAGCTTTCAGGACAGTAATGCAGATGGTATTGGCGACTTACAGGGTATTATTCAGCGACTAGATTATATTAAATCGCTTGGTGTTGATGCTGTATGGATTTCACCATTTTTTAAGTCACCGATGAAAGACTTTGGTTATGACATTAGCGACTATCGCGATATCGATCCTATGTTTGGTACACTCGACGATTTTGACACGCTTATCAGCGAAGCACATAATCGTGATATTAAGATCATTATTGATCAGGTACTTAGTCATACCTCAAATCAACACCCGTGGTTTGTCGAAAGTCGTGAAGACAAAACAAACGACAAAGCAGATTGGTATGTATGGGCCGATGCCAATCCAGACGGCAGTCCACCAAACAATTGGCTATCCATTTTTGGTGGTGTTGCCTGGCAGTGGGAGCCTAGACGTTGCCAATATTACCTGCATAACTTCCTAACTGAGCAGCCGGATCTGAACTTTCATCATCCTGAAGTACGTAAAGCCGTACTAGACAACGTCGAATTTTGGCTTAAAAAAGGCGTTGATGGATTTAGACTAGATGCTATCAACTTCTGTTTTCACGATAAGCAGCTTAGGGATAATCCAGCTAAGCCTATTGAGCTTCGTCAAGGTCGTGGCTTTAGCGAAGACAACCCTTATGCCTTTCAGTACCATTATTACAACAATACGCAACCTGAAAACTTACTATTCATGGAAGAGATCCGTGCCTTATTAGATAGATACCCAGGCACAGTTAGCTTAGGTGAGATAAGTTCAGAAGACTCTTTGCAAACAATGGCAGAGTATACGGCCGATGGTAACAAGCTACACATGGGTTATAGCTTTGAGCTCCTAACTAACGACTATAGTGCAAAGTACATCCGAGAAACGGTTTCTCGCCTAGAGTCAGTCATGACCGAAGGTTGGCCATGTTGGGCATTTGCAAATCACGATGTAGAACGGGTAGCAAGTCGCTGGAGTATAGATGGCAAGGTAAACGATACACAAGTCAAAATGCTCACCGCCCTTCTCGGTTCATTGCGTGGTAGCGTCTGTATGTATCAAGGCGAAGAACTAGGACTTGGCGAAGCCGCCGTTGCCTTCGAAGAGTTGCAGGACCCATATGGCATTACCTTTTGGCCAAACTTTAAAGGCCGTGATGGCTGTAGAACGCCGCTTCCGTGGACGAAGGCAAAAACCAATGCTGGCTTCTCAGAGTCTAAGCCTTGGTTACCAGTTTCTGAAGCACATGCTCTACGAGCAGTAGACGAACAAGCTGTAGATAGCAATTCAACGCTCAGCTATTATCAAGCATTTCTACAGTGGCGAAATGCACAACCTGCACTAAAAACAGGTGACATTGAGTTTATTGATACCCCAGAGCCAGTATTAGCTTTTTACCGTAAAACACAAACCCAGACATTGCTGTGCGCATTCAACTTAGCAGCTACTCAGCAAAGCGCGACACTTCCTGAAGTTGCATTAAGGCAGTGTGAGCTGAAGCACCTAAGTGGCACGGCAAGCGCAAATGTACTAACACTTGGTGCATTTGGTTGCTACTTCGCTGAAGTTTTATCATAGTTGGGCCTTGTAATTAAATAAGAGCGGTTAAGCCGCTCTTTTATTATCTAACACTTTATCCATCTCACGCTGTAGTTGCGGCAGTTCCAGTGCTTTGAAATAAAGCCAACCTTGATGAATATTCACCCCCCGGCTTTTGAGATAACGAGCTTGAGCTTGGGTTTCTACCCCTTCAGCAATCAGTTTTTTATCCAGCTTTTCCGCCATATCAATCACGGCCGATAAAACCGGGGATTGCAAAGTATCTAGGCCAATTGATGCAACAAAGCTCTGATCTATTTTCAGCAGGTCAATCGGAAAACTTTGTAAGTATTGCAAACCGCTATATCCCGTGCCAAAGTCATCAATCGCGATTTCTATTCCAGCCCGTTTGAGCTCAGTTAGTACCGTTTTCGTTTGAGCCTGCGTCAGCACATCACGCTCAGTTAATTCAATAGTCAACGAGGATATTTGGCTTTTTGCAGCAAGTAAGGCGTCGATATAGCGTTTAGAGCCCAGAAGTAAACCATTAACGTTAAAAGACACCTTAAAGCCTGGCTGAGCAACTAAGATGTCCGTCAAATCACGCACAGCGTTTTCGACTTGTGCTATCGAGATATCTAAAATAGTACCATCACGCTCAGCTTCTGGCACAAAGTAAGCGGGGCCGAGCACACCTTCAAGTGGATGACGCCAACGAATGAGTACTTCCACGCCCACTATCGATGGCAACTCTGCATTAACAAGAGGCTGATACACATTAAATAACTCATCATTTGCCAATGCTCTTAATATTTGTGTTTTACTGCTTAGCTGGCGCTTGTCATAACTGATCAATAACAACGTGAGGCCAACCCAAGAGGCGCAATACAACACACTCCAAAGTACTAGCCACAACCACCCTAGACTCACTAGTTGCTCATCATTTTTTGCAATGATTAAGCTCATCTGCGGCAAACTCGGAATAGCTGCAACGTACGCAAACTTTACCTTTGCATCATCAAAGAGTCCTTCTACTGCGCGGCTATTAGCAGTCGGAAATAGTTTTTGGCGGATTGGCAAAGCATATTTACCATTTAAAAAAACCGGCACACCCGTGCTATTGTCCACCAAGGCAGCAAAATCGGTATTATGATGAGCCGAGATATCAAGCATACTCTTTAGCCAATGATCCGGCATCAACACATTTACCTCATAACCATCGTCTCTCGTGCGCGCTAAAACAAAAGCAGGAAGTTCTAAATAGTCGGTAATGATTGGGCCATAGTATCTAAGTCCAGGCTTTTTTATTGGGGCACTGGTATTCACAGGTGGAGTGAGTTGCCCAAAAGAATTGCAGACCAATTTCCCGTTACTATCTACGATCCCTATTTCGCTCATGCCTGGGTTTTCAAAAACCAATCTACGCATGTAGTGTAGACCGTCAGGGTCGCAATGTGGAGAAAGGTGGATGGCGTGTTTTAAGGTATCGTCTACAACGACAAACTCTTTGTTGATGTCAGATACAATTCGACTCGCTACGGTGACAAGATTGGATTTAGCGGTCTCTTTTTGATGCACATAAGTGAAGGCGGCCACAATTGAAAATACAAAGGTGCAAGACAACCAAGCAATAAAGATATTCTTAAACAACTTGCTTAAGGAGTGTGCTCCTCGCATAAGCTCCTCACTCCACGGAACGCAAACAGGCGCAGAGTGTAGCTTGAATATGTGACAAAACTATTTCAATATAAAAAAAGCCTTGGTATCACCACCAAGGCTTTCTAATATTACAAGTTTTTGCTTGTGCCGACCTCAACACGGGTTTTTAACTTTTGGCCAGGCCTAAAAGTTACCACGCGTCGCGCAGAGATAGGAATATCTTCCCCAGTTTTTGGGTTCCTACCTGGGCGTTCCTTCTTGTCGCGAAGGTCAAAGTTACCAAACCCAGAGAGCTTTACTTGCTCGCCGTTTTCTAGCGCTGAGCGGATTTCTTCAAAAAACGCTTCAACTAAGTCTTTGGCATCTTTCTTATTGATCCCCAGTTTTTCAAATAGGTGTTCAGCTATGTCGGCTTTAGTAAGCGCCATATCTAGTCCCTCAACGATGCATTGAATTGTTTGGCCAGTTCGGCCACCACGTTTTCTACAACCGCGTTGATGTCTTTCTCTTCGAGCGTTCTATCAACCGCTTGTAATGTTAGAGCAATGGCTAAACTCTTATGATCAGGTTCAACCCCTTGCCCTTTGTACACATCGAATAAGTTTAGGTCAACTAATTGATTTCCGCCAACTTTCTCAATGCACTCTAAAATATCGCCTATTTTTACGTCATCTGCAACTAAAATAGCAATATCTCTTCTATTTGATGGGAATTTCGAGATACTAACTGCTTCTGGAAGCAAGCGATTTTCTAAAGCAGCCATGTCGATTTCAAATACATATGGTGTATCTTTAAGCTCTAACGGCTTTAATAGCTGAGGGTGAACTGCACCGATGAAACCAACCTTTTTACCGTCTGCATAAATTGCAGCTGATTGACCAGGGTGCAAACCATCGCTCGCTTCTGCTTTAAAGCTAAAGCGTGCTTTATCGTTACAAAGCGCAAGTAATGCTTCTACATCGCCTTTCACATCAAAGAAATCCACTTTACGTGAAGGCACTGACCAATGTTCACTGTGCGTATTACCATACGCGATACCACCGATCACAGCGGTTTGACGTACGCCGTTTTCTGCGTTGTCGTCTTTGATAAACTTAAGGCCCGTTTCGAATAAGCGAATACGCGATTGTTGACGATTTTGATTATAAGAAACCGCATTGATCAATCCTGTCATCAGGCTTACACGCATTGCTGACATTTCAACCGAAATTGGATGCGGAAGAATTAATGCATCTGCTTCTGGGTGTAGCTGCTGTTGTGCTTTTGGATCAACGAAGCTATATGTGATGGCTTCTTGATAACCACGGCTTACTAACTCATCTCTAAAGCGTGCTACTGGCAAACGTGCTTCTTGATGGTCTGTCATCTTTAACGCAGCGGTTGGCGCCACATTTGGAATATTGTTGTAGCCAAATACGCGCGCAACTTCTTCAATTAAGTCTTCTTCGATACTAATGTCGAAGCGATAGCTTGGTACTTGAGCTTGCCACTGGCCGTCTGCAAATGTTACCGCTAAGCCCAAACGCGTTAAGATATCTGATACTTTAGCATCTTCGATATGGTAACCAATCACGCGGTCTAAACGCTCACGGCGTAAAGTCACTTGACGCTCTTTTGGTAAATCAGTTTCTGACACAGCTTCAACAATCGGCCCTGCTTCACCGCCAACGATTTCAAGTAGCAAGCCTGTTGCTCTTTCCATCGCATCACGCTGCAGTACCGGGTCTACACCACGCTCATAACGGTGCGATGCATCAGTATGCAAACCGTAGCTGCGAGCCTGGCCTGCAATCGCAAGCGGTGCAAAGAACGCGCTTTCTAACAAGATGTCTTTTGTCTCGTCACTAACACCCGACTGTTCACCACCAAAGATACCTGCCATCGCAAGTGCTTTATTATCATCAGCAATCAGTAGTGTTGATGGATTAAGCTTCGCCGTGTTGCCGTCTAACAATACTAGCTCTTCATTCTCAAAGGCATTACGTACTTTAATTCCACCTTCGATTTGGCTTAAATCGAACGCGTGCATTGGGTGACCTAGCTCAAGCAACACGTAGTTCGTAACATCAACAACTGGATCAATTGAGCGTACACCGCAGCGGCGCAGTTTCTCTACCATCCAAAACGGGGTCTCTGCTTTAACATTAACGCCCTTGATCACACGACCTAAGTAGCGTGGACATGCTTCGCTGTTTACCAATTCAATAGAGATTTTATCATCAATCGTTGGCGTAACGGGCGTGATAGCAACTTCGGTTACGTCGATGCTGTTTAGTACCCCAACTTCACGAGCCAGACCTTTGATCCCCAAACAGTCGCTACGATTAGCCGTTAAATCGACATCAATCGTTACATCGTTCAAGCCGAAGTATTCACGAATATCTTGACCGATTGGCGCATCCATAGGGAGTTCTAAAATACCGTCTGAACTTTCCGCCATACCAAGCTCTTCAAACGCACACAGCATACCGTGAGACGGCTGACCGCGAAGTTTAGCTTTCTTAATTTTGAAATCGCCTGGAAGCGTTGCGCCCACTTTAGCAACCGCCACTTTTAAACCGGCACGGCAGTTAGCGGCACCACAAACAATATCTAGTAGTTCGTCTTCGCCTACGTTTACTTTTGTTACTCTAAGTTTATCAGCATCTGGGTGTTGACCACATTCAACCACTTCACCGATAACCACACCTTGGAAGTCACCGGCAACTGGGTCTACACCATCAACTTCTAAACCAGCCATTGATAATTGCTCAGATAACGCATCAGTATCAATTGCTGGATTGACCCACTCGCGTAACCACTTTTCACTGAATTTCATACTTTTGTCGCTCTTATCTGAATTGGTTTAGGAATTTTAAGTCGTTTTCGAAGAAAGCTCTTAAGTCAGTTACGCCATAACGTAACATCGTCAAACGCTCAACCCCCATACCAAAGGCGAAACCAGTGTATTTTTCAGGGTCAATGCCTACCGAGCGTAATACGTTCGGGTGCACCATGCCGCAGCCTAGTACTTCAAGCCATTTACCATTTTTACCTTTTACGTCCACCTCAGCTGAAGGTTCTGTAAACGGGAAGTATGAAGGACGGAAGCGAATTTCCATATCTTCTTCAAAGAAGTTGCGTAGGAAATCGTGCAAAATTCCTTTAAGTTCTGTAAAGCTCACGTTAGTGTCGACCATCAAGCCTTCAACTTGATGGAACATTGGCGTATGTGTTTGATCGTAATCGTTACGGTATACACGACCTGGCGAGATAATTCGCAAAGGCGGCTGCTCAGCTTCCATAGTACGGATCTGAACGCCACTGGTTTGTGTACGTAGTACCAGTTTAGGATTGAAATAGAAAGTATCATGATCGGCACGCGCTGGGTGGTACTCTGGAATATTTAGCGCGTCAAAGTTATGAAAGTCATCTTCAACCTCAGGGCCAGATTTAACAGCAAATCCTAGCTCACCAAAAAACTGCTCAATACGTTCAATGGTGCGAGTAACTGGGTGAAGGCCACCAGCTGGCATTGTACGACCCGGCAACGTCACATCAATCGTCTCAGCTGCTAGCTTCTGCTCAAGTGCTGCATTGGCTAACGCTTCACGTTTTACCGTAATCGCATCTTGTACTTGGGTCTTAGCTTGGTTAATCACTTGACCTGCATCTTTACGCTCTTCTGGTGCTAGTTTGCCTAGCGTTTTAAGAAGACCTGTGATCTCACCTTTTTTACCAAGGTAGTTAACTCTAACTTCCTCAAGGTGCGCAATTTCGCTTGCCTGCTCAACGGCTTCAAGCGCTTGCGCTAAAATATTTTCTAAATTCATTGTCTACCTGATCTTTGCTGAGGTAATTTGCTGTTATTTAATCTCTTATGATAACTGAATTGCAAGGCGATATTCTAGCCCTGTTACAGCTTTAAAGTGGCTTTTATAAAAGGAATTGTTAACTTTCTTTGCGCAGCCATGGATGCGTGATCGAGTTTATCCAACACATCAAGTAAAGCGCGCATATCACGACTCAATCTCGTGAGCAAAAATCGCGCACATTCATCGGAGAGCTCAAGGCCACGCATGTGTGCTCTTTTTACTAAGGCTTCGGCTTTATCATCATCACTCATCGAGCGGATCTGAAAAGTCGTTCCCCAGGTTAGACGCGATTCTAAGTCTGGTAGTGACAAATTCAGCATGTTGGGCAACAGATCGGCAGTAACCACTAGGCATTTGCCTTTTTCATTAAAACGATTGAAAAGGTTAAATAAGGCTTTTTCCCACGCTTCATCTCCTGCAACCAAATGTACATCGTCTATACAAACTACATCCAATGCATCGAGCCCATCTAATACCAAGGGGCCAAAATCCAAGACTTCTCGCATCGACAATAAAATAGTCGAGAGTCCAAGCTCTTGCGCTTCAATGCACGTGGCATAAAGCAAGTGCGACTTGCCAGAGTCTGCCAATCCACACAGGTAAGTGTACTGAAATCCGGCTAAACGACGGGCAAGACCATTTTTTAAGTGGCTTACCTCTAATGACGCTTCACCGCCAAAATAAGAGGCAAAGGTTTCGTCATCAGGCAGTGTCACTGGCAACGCCATTTGACGTGGCGATTCCATCCTATTTGCCCACCCAATTATATTTAAGGTTGTCTTCGTCTGCGATTTGATAATAGGCTCTCGGGTCTTCGTACGCCTTAAAACTTTGCTCCAATGCAATGGTTTTACGCAAATCTGATACGCTTGAGGTATGTTCAATCGCAAACTTCACAGCTGTTTTCGCACGGTAGATCACATCGACATCCACTACAGTACTCATAGATAGCAAACGACGCTTCGCCATTTCTACATCCGTAAATGACTGTAATTGCTCAACAACGATTTCAGTTCGATGGGCTTCTAAAGTGAGATTAGGATTGATAACATATTTCTGAGCTAAGGTGCTAGATAGCTGGTTCACCATATCAATAATAACTTGCTGCTTGTCACCGACATATTGCTCAGGCTCAAAATATTCGGCATCAGTGTAGCGCCAATCTAGCTGCCAAGAATTTGTATGGGGAGGCTGGAACAAGCGTGCGGTGATAACGCGCTCCGCCTCATAACGCAATGACGCTTCCTCTACTTCGTTAGAAAAGTTTCCCCATACCTCTGCGATACTCACATTGCTGCGATCTTCAAGATCCATCAAAGGAACAACCACTGGCACGCCCCATTCGTCTGCGGTGTCATAAATCAGGCGTTCGAGTTGAGGGTAGCTTTCTTGCGTAACAAACTCTCGGCGGAAATTATCTTCAATCACCATCCAAATCGCGACCATAGGACGGCGGTTACCCCAAAGCGGTAGACCAGCTTCTCTGACTAGATCTTCGACCTTACCAGGCTCAAACTCCACCTTTATTTTGGTTACGCCTTGTCGATCATAATATTCATATCTCAGCATGTAATCTGAGATGCGCTTAAGGCTCGCTTGGATAGAAGGGTGAGAAAAATCATCGGCTTTACCTGTGAGCTTTTGCAACACTTTTAATAATGCCTGTTGGCTCGCTTGCGCTCGCGTTGCGCGAGATTTGTCGCTAACACTCAGCGAGGCTTCATATAAATTTTGAACTTCTACTGCTTTTGCCGTCATAGCAAAACAAAACAGTGCAATAAGGATCAGCCTGATGATCATAATGTCCATGTTTTTCTGACTATAAAGCCTGATCCTAAATCAATCATCTGCTTAAAGCAAAGGGCAACGAGCAATATCATGAAATTTTATAAAAACATGATAAATAACAAAATATTAATCTTATATTCAGTGTTATTTGAAGCTAAATGAAACCTGATTCTTGCCCTTTCCTTTCGACTCATAAAGCGCTTGATCCGCTACTTTTAATAACGATTCCGCACTGAATTCCATGCCCTCAGAAACCGCCATGCCGATGCTACACCCGACATTGACCAACTCACCATTGGTAAGCAAGATATCTTCATTTATCACACTCAAAAGGCGATTTGCTAAGCTTTCAAGCAAGTCTCTGGCAATTTTTTCATTAATCACAAAGACAAACTCATCTCCACCAATACGACAAACAAAATCATACTCTCGTAACGCTTCTTGTAGACGTCTTGCTACGTGTACCAAAACCTCGTCACCACTATGATGGCCATGATTATCATTAATCGGCTTGAAGTTATCTAAATCTAGATACCCTAAATATACATTTACCGGCTGTCGCATCGAGCGAGCAGACATTTTATTCAGCTCGTTAAAAAGGTATTTTCGATTCGCCAATTGCGTAAGATTATCGTGGTAGGCATCAAACTCTAGCTTTTCTTGAAGTGATTTGCGCTTTTCGACTTCTGTTCTTAACTCTTCTAAACTCACACTAAGTTCACGGGTGCGTTTTTCTACCATTGCTTCCAATTCAAGCTCATGGGTTCTAAGTGCTGTATTCGCGTCAATGAGTGCTTGCTGGTTTGCAAATGCATCCATCGCAGAGGCAATAACATGACTAACGGTATACAACAAATCCACCATGGCTTCTGAATATTCATCGCTACGACGGTAAGATTGGATCACAAACGCGCCTAAATGCTTGTCGCGATTGATTAGCGGAAAGCACAACCATTGCTTGGGGAAACTGCCTAACATTTCAATAACCCCTTTCTCGGTCAATGCCATCAAAGCATGCTCAGAATAGTTCTTTACACTGTCAGAGCGCAGCGCATAACTAGTAAGCGTTTTATCTATTTCTGTGCTAGTTAGACTATTTAATTCCTCGAGCGAAATACTGTCTTTGACATCATGGAAATAGGGAAATTCAAACTCGCCATCTTGTCTTTGCAAAACCACATAGAAATTGTCCGCGTAATTAATTTTTTGCACAATACAGTGCACATTCAACAAGAAATGCTCCAAAGATTCGCTGGTGTTTAAGCACGAAACGATATCTGTCATGCTATCTATTACTTCAGGAAGTTCTGCCATCATTGAGCGCCCTTGTGATACATTAATTCTCAATCTGACAAAAGCTTAACTAGCAGTACTAAAAATTACCAGAAATCAATTACTTTTTTATCCGGTCATCTAGGTGCCTGAGGTCTGTTGACCTTTCAATCTGATGTGTAACACTTTAAACTTTGCTGACTAGAGTCTAAACGGAATACATAATGAAATACTTACATACCATGGTACGTGTACGTGATCTTGACGAATCAATGAAGTTTTATTGCGACCTCTTAGGTCTCGTTGGAGTGAAACGTTATGACAGTGAACAAGGCCGCTTTAGTTTAATTTATCTCGCCGCCCCTGATCAAGTTGAGCAGGCTCAGCAAAGCTTTTCTCCTACTATCGAACTTACCTATAACTGGGATCCGGAAGAATATAGCCGTGGTCGTAATTTTGGCCACTTGGCCTTTGCCGTAGAAAACATTTATGCACTTTGCCAAAAGCTGCAAGATGCCGGTGTGGCTATCAACCGACCACCCCGCTGTGGTCACATGGCATTTGTTAAGTCTCCAGATGGCATTTCTATCGAGTTACTCCAACAAGGTGATGCATTGCCTCCAGCTGAGCCTTGGCAGTCAATGGAAAACACGGGTAGTTGGTGATCACGAAAGCACCGGAGCGATGTATCTAACCTGAAATAAGAATAGCTACTGCTCCTTTTCCCCTTACTTTAATAAGCAAGATGGTAGCTTTTAAGCAATTTCACCAATTGCTTTTTGAAAGGCTTGGAATCTAACACCCGTTGTAGCGCCTCAAAATCCGATGCTGAATTTTTAGGCGCCAATATTGCTCTAAAATAGGTTTCATGGGGATTTTGAGAAAAGTGAAACACTCGCTTCCAACCATTTTTAGCAACAAGATATTCTGTCGTAGAGCGACTGACAATGGCAATACTCACCCGCCTTTTGAGGATCATCTCCAATAGTGCTTCTTCGGAATTTACGTTCACTCGCTGGATATTGGCTTGCTCCACTCCTTGGTCCAAGTGGCGATAGTAGTACCCTGCAATGGCGCCAACTTGATTACCGTACAATGAGCTAGGGTGATAATACTCAAACGGTTGCTCTACATGCGAGACGAATTCGTCCGTGTCATACATTAACGGGCCGCTCCACAAATACTTTTGTTTTTTGCGGTCATCAAACCAAGCCGGGTTTACTCCTAAAATAAAACCTTTGAGCGTTTGCTGTTCGAGCTGCTTATCTAAGCGTTTACGTGGTACGAAACGTACTTCGACCTGCAGCTCTTTTTGCACGGCATTAATCAGTTTTGCTAAATCAAAATAAAGACCTTTTTGCGCTTCTAGATCAATAATATAGGGCGGCTTATGATGATATACGTAAAGAATTTGGGTTTCAGCGGCTGTCACTGAAAAGGCCACCATTAACCAAATGGAAATGGCAATAAAGTACTTTTTTAACACTGAGTGCCTCGTGTCTAACCTAAACTTTTAATACAGTCTAAAACTACAGCCTAGCTCCTTCTCGGCACATCCGTTAATTCCTTTTGCATGTTTTTAAATGAGCAAAGGGACCAAAGGCCCCTTATTTTACAAAAATATAACAAAAACAAATTATGAACAAGTAATAACTGTGATCTGTATCACCCGTTTAATTACTTTCCATTATTTCTGCCTTAGTATTAGGCAATTACTGACAACCATCTTTATTATAAGACACCTTCAGCGCTGCCCCCGTTGGTGCGCCTGACACTTTCAAGTATCCCCAATATTCAGATTGCGCACTTATCTCAATGCACTCTCGGTTACCTTGATTGAACGAGCTTGCGTCCACATTAGTGCCGTTTGGCCATCCTGCATTGCTGTATTCAAGACCAAGATCGCCACTACCATGGGCTGTTTTGATCACCACCGATTGTTGACCACTTACATTCTCAAGGCTAAACCACATCGGCTCTTGGCTTCCAAGGCAAATTGTTTCACCTGCAGCTAATCTACCATTAGAGACACTACCCTGCGACTGACATACGTCCTCTATTGTTGAACTTGTTACGATTTCTCCTAACAACTGCACATTTTCAAAGCGATTATAACCATGCAGCATAATGTAATAGGTGCCAGCGGTAGGTGTAGTAATTTCACATACCTCTTCGTTACCGGATTGGTATGGTCTGCAATCATACTCGCTGAATGTTGGCGCCGAGCCTAACTTAACGTAAAGATCGGCATCTCCTGTGCCTCCAGACGTGCTGATGACTAATTTATCAGTGCCAGCAGCGACATCGATTGAAAACGCAACTTGTTCATCTTGCTCGCCCGCAACCGTGACAGGTACGCCAGACTGTAGTTTGTTTGATGTCGTTGCGCTTACAGTAGCCACTGTATTACTAGTGTGATTCAAACCGCTAGGATCGCTCACTGTTAAGCTAATTTGATACTCGCCTGCTTGCACATAACTGTGCGTGGGATTGGCTTCGTTACTTTGACTACCATCACCAAAACGCCACAGATAAGTGAGCGTGTCACCATCAGGGTCGACACTACCTTGGCTTGAAAATAGTATCGCTTGATTAACATCAGCAGAGTATGGACCATTAATCTCAGAAGTGGGTGCATTATTCTGACCACCAGCGGCAAGCTCGTTACACCATTGAACAAACTCTGATTGATACTGTGATGCGAGTCGGTCCATACGGGCTTGGTACGCATTCCAATTTGCTTGTCGCGTTTCCTGTCGCATTGCGAGCACTTCATCAAAGTGTTTTTCATACAGGAATCTCACACCTAAATAACCCCAACGGTAAATTCTATCTTGATCAAAACCGTCATACGTCGTGCTGAAGATTTCGGCTAGCGTATATACTGAGCCATCTTTGATTGTGTCTATTGCGGCTTGATTATCATTGAGGTTTGCAATGTACTCAGCCACCCCTTCACTCCACCAGACGATAGGCTTAGTCGGTGCATTGAAGTCACCATAAAGATCAAAACGCCCATCAAGATAATGTACGTATTCATGCTCTAAGTTCCAGATGTAATGATCCGGCTTTGCATAACTGGCCTCGTATGCAACAAAATTAGCAACGTTATTCACATCGCTAGGATTACCCTCTAAATACATACCACCGTTGTCGGTGCTGATTTTAAAAATGGCTTTGGCATATTTTTTATAGTCTGCACTGCTATTAAAGATATTCACTTGCAGAAAATCATTGTTATCATCGGCAACCGGTAGGCGGCCAGTTTCCAACATGGTGTGGAATCGCCCTTCTTCCGCTTCCATGGTTTGACACGCTGAAGTCAATTGCTGAGCGGTGAGCGCTTGTGCTCTAATCTTTATTGTATCGCTACAACTATGTTGTTGAGAAAGTACTTTGGTCTCAAGTTCTTTATCAAAATTACAAATGCCAAACTGGCTACAATCAGCATAATAGGTCGCGACATCAGCCGCAGCTAACCAGACACCATCGCCAAAGCCATAACTGTTATAACGCGAGAATAAAGCGGTTAATTGCGTGTCGACTGACTCTTGAATAGCTGCACCATTGTATAATTTAAGTCGAGCCAATTCGCTCGCAGCATTGATGATTAGATATTCAGAGTCTGAACTTACCATCCAAGTTTGTTCGGTGAAGCTCCCTAGTAAACTCACCAATTGTTGATCGTTTTTAACCAAAGCGACAAAGTTATCATTCCACTGACCACGATATAAGATAGTGAAAATGCCGTTTACCGCACTGCGCATATTCCACTTTTGAGCGTAGCTTTCATTCCATTTGGATAGCCATGCTTTTACAACTGGCAGATAGTGCCCTTGTAGTTCCGATGAGTCCATTGTAGTGATAGCCTCACCAAGTACTTTACCATGGGCATCATTGTCGTCGTAGAAATGGCTATTGCTAACAAAAGCATCCAACGCATCTTTAACAGCAGGCTTAACCCAAGTAGCAAAAGTCACCTGGTCATTGTAAAACTCAACGTAAAAGCCAGCGCGAATAAATAGATAAAGCGCTTCTAGGTCGGCACTGCCGTTGCCTGAATAGCTTTGCGAAAGCGACTTGGCATTTTGCGCCGCAGCATACATTTTATCTGAAGTGAATACTTGTGTTTGGATGCTGCTGTCAGCGGAAAACAAAGCATTGATACAGCTCGTGCCCTGTTGCTTTATTTCAGTAACAATTTGGCTACTGCTCGCATTTGCTAAGCTGTTTAAATCACACGCAGCAATCGCTTCACTTTGGCTTACGTCCATCGCTTGCAATAATGGCGTGTGTTTAGCAGATAGCAGCGGCATGCTTCTTGTTGGTGTGTGTGCAACGGGTGCTCTGTCATGCAAATCTTTGTGCTCATGGCCATGGGAAATGTTCGTTTCCACTTGAACCGGTGCATCGAGCGGCTTAAAGAGTCGCTGTGATTCTTGATATGCGTTGGCTGAATTTATCGCTGTAAGCGCAGATAGCGCCAAAGTGAGTTTTGTAATTTTCATCATTTACCTTTCCTGTTGTGTATCCAAACCCGATTGGGTTATAGGTTTTTAACACTAAAATTACAATGTATACAATATATTTTATATAACTTTATGGAATAGTGGCTCGACTGAAAAGCCACCATAATCTTAAAAACGAGTATCCAAAGGTGAAGGTTGTAGCTTATACATACACCCAATTGGTTGATCTTTATGATTAAAAATCCAACCAATTGACGAAAAGAAGGAATAAAAATTTATAGTGAGTGGAATAAATTAGATCTTATCAATATGGGAAATAGCGCCAGAAGTGATTTTTACTCTCACTCGATAAGTGGATAGCGTGATTGAATAAACACCGTCATTTGGTTTTTGTGCTAATAAATGCTGTAGCCCTAACAGCAACTCATCTGTATCGTTACCACTGCTGGTGTTTCTTGAATCTAGGTATTCTTTTCCCTGCTTCAGTGCCTTATCCAAAACCACTGAAGCGACTTGCTGAGTAGACTTATTTTTCAACGTCTTAAACAATGCGCTTTTTAATAAACTCATGGTTATTCTCCTGATAAAGATACCGATTCATACTAACATATCACTTATGAACCGGTGTCTAATTGGTTTTGGGAACAATCCGAGTGTAACAAGCTCGCACTAAAAGTCTAAAGCAAATTCGTTTCAAACTATGTCAGATGTCTATAATCCTATTCAATCTCAACTAAATAGTTTACTTGCTCAGCAAGTTGCTTACCGGAGAATAGCTTCGGTACAAAGTGTAATAGATTCAAGGAAAGCTGATGCTCTGAGCGAGTGGTATTTACTAAGCTGGGTAAAGTACCTAATTCGCTGCTTATATCGTGCCAAACGGGATTAGCCTCATTGAGCTTGTCATAAGCAATCGTATTGAACTCGAAATTTTCAAAATATTCATCAACTAAGAATAAGGGCTGAGTGAGCTTAAGCGAATCAAGTAACTCACGAGAGAAGCTTTGTCGAGCTTCTGAACTATTATTGGTAAAGAAGTGATCTGGTAGATTATAACCAATGATTAAATCAGAGCTTGCATACAAGCTATTGGTATACAACAAAGCAGTAAGAATAAGATAGGTATCGTATCTTGCTAAACTCACACCTTGCAAAAGCTCACTCTGCTTACTAAGGTCGATCGCACATCGACTACGCATGGTACGCCAAAAACAATGTTGATTCTGGGAGAGATCCCGCGCGCCAGCACCTGCCAAGCTAGATTTCCAACTCGACATAAACAATTCAAACCCTTGTGTTTTGAATTGATCGACTTCAAATGACATCCATTTCTCCTAAAAATGTTTGTTCCAAAAATACATAGGCATCAAACAAAGCTATAAGAATATAGAGAAATGGCAATTACACGGCATTACAGCAGCAAAAGTAGAAATGATTATTATAGTAAAAAGCCCGCGGATGCGGGCTTTAAAAGAAAGGATTACTTGTATTCAACTTCAATGATTTCATATTCAACAGCACCATTTGGCGTTTGAATATTCACCGTATCATCTAGTTCTTTTCCGATTAATCCACGCGCAATCGGTGAATTAACAGAAATCAAGTTGTTCTTAAGATCGGCCTCGTCGTCACCAACGATACGATAAGTTACTTCTTTGTCTGTATCTACATTCACAATAGTCACAGTACTACCAAAAATAACCTTGCCGTTGTTCTGCATTTTAGTCACGTCGATGATTTGTGCTGTCGAAAGCTTAGCTTCAATTTCTTGAATTCGGCCTTCACAAAAACCTTGCTGTTCACGTGCAGCATGGTATTCAGCATTTTCTTTCAAATCACCGTGTTCACGCGCTTCTGCAATATCTGCAACGATTTTCGGGCGAACAACTTTTTTTAAATGATTCAGTTCATCACGAAGCAATTCTTCGCCTCGTACTGTCATCGGAATTGATTGCATAAGTATCTCACTCATTGGCCAGAGCTGACGCTCTGGCCTTGTTCTTTTTAGTTCAAACGCTGGTGTAGTTCTTGAACAGAGTTTACAGAACTTCTGTCGTCAGCTTCATTCGCTGTACAGTTTGCAAACGCTGCATTTAGCGTAGTGGTGTAGTTAGTCTTATGCTGAAGTGCACCACGACGTAACACCTTCGAGTCCTCAATAGCTTGGCGACCTTCGGTAGTATTAACGATATAGCTGTACTCACCATTCTTGATACGGTCAAGAATATGAGGACGGCCTTCGAATACTTTGTTTACGCGACGTACTTCAATACCCGCTTCTTCAAGCGCTTTCGCCGTACCATTCGTTGCATCTAACTCAAAACCAATTGCTTTCATTGTCTTAGCTAGTTCAACTACGCGTGCCTTATCACCATTGCGCACAGATAGTAGCGCGCGGCCGCCACGTGGTAAAGTGTTTGATGCACCTAATTGGGCTTTTGCGAATGCTTCGGCGAAGTTTTCACCAACCCCCATCACTTCACCCGTAGAGCGCATCTCTGGACCACGCATTGGGTCAACACCTGGGAACTTAGCGAATGGCAATACCACTTCTTTTACACTGTAATATGGAGGGATAACTTCCTTCGTTACACCTTGGCTTTCAAGAGACTGGCCAACCATACAACGTGCAGCAACCTTTGCAAGTGCAACGCCTGTTGCTTTTGAAACGAATGGTACTGTACGAGCAGCACGTGGGTTAACTTCAATCAAGTAAACTTGGCCGTCTTTCACCGCGAACTGGGTATTCATCAGGCCAACAACACCCAGCTCCAGCGCCATATCACGGACTTGCTTACGCATCACGTCTTGAATATCTTGTGGCAACGTGTGTGCAGGCAATGAACAAGCCGAGTCACCCGAGTGAACACCTGCTTGCTCGATGTGCTCCATAATACCGCCGATGATAACATTCTCGCCGTCACAGATAGCATCTACGTCTACTTCAATTGCATCGTCTAAAAAACGGTCAAGTAGTACTGGAGCTTCATTAGAAACAGACACCGCTTCTGTCATGTAGCGACGTAAGTCGTCTTCATCGTACACGATTTCCATTGCACGACCACCAAGTACGTATGATGGACGAACAACCAGTGGGAAGCCAATTTCTTGTGATTTAGCAACTGCTTCTTCTAGTGAGGTTACCGTTGCATTTTCTGGTTGTAGTAGGTTTAGACGCTCTACAAGCTGTTGGAAGCGCTCACGGTCTTCTGCGCGGTCGATAGCGTCAGGAGAAGTACCAATCACTGGCACACCATTCGCTTCAAGATCTCGTGCCAGTTTAAGTGGAGTTTGACCACCGTACTGAACAATTACGCCTTTTGGCTTTTCAACACGGACAATTTCTAGCACGTCTTCAAGTGTAATTAGCTCGAAGAATAAGCGATCAGACGTATCGTAGTCTGTTGAAACCGTCTCTGGGTTGCAGTTAACCATGATAGTTTCATAGCCATCTTCACGCATCGCAAGGGCTGCGTGTACACAGCAGTAATCGAATTCGATACCTTGACCGATACGGTTAGGACCGCCACCGATAACCATGATTTTGTCTTTGTCAGAAGGATTCGCTTCGCATTCTTCATCATACGTTGAGTACATGTAAGCAGTGTCTGAGCTAAATTCTGCAGCACATGTGTCTACGCGCTTGTAAACTGGTAGAATTTCAAGCTGGTGACGCTTCTTGCGAATTTCTTTTTCTGATACGCCTGCAATTTCGGCAATGCGAGCATCTGAGAAACCTTTACGCTTCAAGCGGCGTAGGAAGTCTTTGTTTAGACCTGCCATGCCCACTTCAGCGATTGTCGCTTCATCTTTTAAGATGTCTTCGATTTGCACTAGGTACCAAGGGTCAACTTTAGTGAGTTCAAATACCTCTTCAACAGACATGCCGTGACGCATCGCATCAGCAATATACCAAATACGCTCAGCACCTGGCTCGCGTAATTCGCGGATGATCGTTTCTTTTGCGTTTGGCGCGTCTAGTGCAACGATTGGGTTCAGACCCGTTGCACCTACTTCTAAACCTCGTAGTGCTTTTTGTAATGACTCTTGTTGGTTACGACCAATTGCCATTACCTCACCAACCGACTTCATTTGCGTAGTTAGACGGTCATTTGAACCTGCGAATTTTTCGAAGTTAAAACGAGGGATCTTAGTCACTACGTAGTCGATTGACGGCTCAAATGATGCTGGAGTTGCACCACCTGTGATGTCGTTTTGAAGCTCATCAAGCGTGTAACCTACTGCAAGCTTGGCTGCGATTTTAGCGATCGGGAAGCCCGTAGCCTTCGACGCAAGTGCAGAAGAGCGTGATACACGTGGGTTCATCTCGATGATAACCATACGGCCATCAACAGGATTGACACCAAACTGAACGTTTGAACCACCAGTTTCAACACCAATTTCACGAAGTACCGCCATCGAGGCGTTACGCATGATTTGATATTCTTTATCAGTTAGCGTTTGTGCTGGTGCAACTGTGATTGAATCACCAGTGTGTACGCCCATTGGGTCGAAGTTTTCGATTGAACATACGATGATACAGTTGTCGTTTTTGTCACGAACCACTTCCATCTCATATTCTTTCCAGCCTAATAGGCTTTCATCGATAAGCAGCTCATTTGTTGGTGACAGGTCAAGACCACGAGTACAGATCTCGTCAAACTCTTCCATGTTATACGCAACACCACCACCGGTGCCGCCCATCGTGAATGAAGGACGAATAATACATGGGAACCCGATGCGAGTTAAGATATCGTGCGCTTCATCCATTGAGTGTGCAATTTCAGCACGAGGACATTCTAAGCCGATATTTTTCATCGCCGCGTCAAAACGCTCACGGTTTTCCGCTTTATCGATTGCATCTGCAGTCGCACCAATTAGCTCAACGCCATGTTTAGCAAGCACACCGTGCTTATCTAGGTCTAGCGCACAGTTAAGTGCTGTTTGGCCACCCATAGTCGGCAGCACTGCATCAGGCTTTTCTTTTTCAATGATCTTTTCTACCACTTCCCAGTGAATAGGCTCGATGTAAGTTGCATCCGCCATTTCAGGGTCAGTCATGATAGTCGCAGGGTTAGAGTTAACAAGAATAACTCTATAGCCTTCTTCTCTAAGCGCTTTACAGGCCTGAGCACCAGAGTAATCGAATTCACATGCTTGGCCGATAACGATTGGGCCTGCGCCCAAAATCAGAATGCTTTTTATGTCGGTACGTTTTGGCATTATTACTCCGGTCTAATTAAGCGTTGCGAGATTGCATTAATTCAATGAAATGGTCGAATAGCGGTGCCGCATCATGTGGACCAGGACTTGCTTCAGGGTGACCTTGGAAGCTAAACGCTGGCTTATCAGTACGGTGAATACCTTGCAGTGTGCCATCGAACAGTGACTTGTGCGTTGCACGTAGCGTATCTGGAAGCGTTGCTTCGTCAGCAGCAAAACCGTGGTTTTGTGCAGTGATCATCACGACATCACGATCTAAGTCTTTAACCGGGTGGTTACCACCATGGTGACCAAACTTCATTTTTACTGTTTTCGCACCAGAAGCGAGTGCTAATAACTGATGGCCTAAACAAATACCAAAAATAGGTGTATCTGTTTCTAAAAATGCTTTGATTGCTTCAATGGCATAAGTACATGGCTCAGGGTCGCCAGGGCCATTTGATAGGAAGATACCATCAGGGTTTAATGCAAGTACGTCAGCAGCGGAGGTTTCTGCTGGAACAACGGTTAACTTACAGCCTCTATCAACTAACATTCTAAGAATGTTCTTTTTCACACCAAAATCGTACGCAACAACATGGAATTTTTCTTCTTCAGCAGAAAGCGTTTTAAAGCCCTCGCCTAGAGTCCAGCTTGATTCACGCCATTCAAACTGAGATTCTGTTGTTACTACTTTTGCTAAATCCATCCCTTTCAAGCCAGGGAATGCTTGCGCCGCTTCTAGCGCTTTTTGCTCGTCGACTTCGTCGCCTGCGATGATACAGCCGTTTTGGGCGCCTTTATCACGTAAAATGCGAGTTAGTTTACGAGTATCAATATCTGCGATCCCTAAGATATTGCGTTCTTTCAAGTAATCACTCAATGATTGTTCGTTACGGAAATTACTCGCAAGCAGTGGTAAGTCACGGATCACTAGGCCTTTTGCCCAGATCTTGTCCGCTTCCTCATCTTCGCTGTTAGTACCGGTGTTGCCGATATGTGGGTAAGTAAGCGTAACGATTTGTTCCGCGTATGAAGGATCCGTTAAGATCTCTTGATACCCCGTCATTGACGTATTGAATACCACCTCACCGACTGACATACCGTCAGCACCGATAGCAGTACCGCGAAACACCGTGCCGTCTTCAAGGACTAACAGAGCGGATTTAGTCAAGTTAACCTCCTAATAGTAAAAAACGGGCGAAAGCAAAACGCTCAACATCCCGTCTACAAAGCGCTTGGTAACACGCAGTTATTAAAATTTTGGCAAATTCGTTATAGTCTACAGCATGAATGCCTTTTCGTCTAATATAAATCACAAAATTTATAAAAATAAGCCATTAAACTCTTTTTTTGCTTTAAAGCCTCAAAATGTTATACTTACTTCTTTAAATCTAGCACATCTTGCATATCATAAAGGCCTACTGGTTTATCTTTTAGCCACTGCGCAGCCCTTACAGCACCTGATGCAAAGGTCAATCTCGACGCTGCTTTATGTGTTAATTCAAGCCTTTCCCCCATTGTCGAGAAGTAAGCCGTATGTTCACCTACTATATCTCCCGCTCTGAGGACTGAATAACCGATTTCTTGTTGAGATTTCGCTTCATGGCTTTGACTTCGGTCGTAAACCGCAACCTCATCATGTTGCCAGCCTTTTGCTTCTGCAATCGCCTCTCCGATAGCGAGCGCAGTTCCTGAGGGCGCGTCGATTTTGTTGCGATGGTGCGCTTCGAAAATTTCAATATCCATGTCGTCAGCCAGCTTTTGTGCGGCTGTTTGTACTAGGTTCAGTAGCAGGTTAATGCCAACGCTATAGTTGCGAGAAAACACAATTGGGATATCTTTTGCGGCTTCCACCAACAGCGCCATTTCGTTTGCAGTCAGTCCAGTAGTACCGATCACCATCGGTTTTTTAGCGGCAATTGCAGCTGATAAATGCTGCTTCATGCCCTCTGGCAAAGTGAAGTCTATTAATACGTCAACATTTTCAAGCTTACTTTGCTCGGAGCTAAAACAGATATTTGCGTCTGCTTGAGGCTGCAATTGATTAACTGCTTTATCAAGATATTGTGAATTATCTCGTACAAAAGCGTTGGCCAGCTCTACTTGTTGCGACAAATAACAGGCTTCAATCAATGCTAACCCCATTCTGCCATTCGCACCGTAAATACCTATTCTTGTCATACGTTACCCTTTTTTATTTGCGATGTTGATTATCCAAAAGGCAGCAACGATGGCTAACCGGATAATAGAAATGTGTTTTTGCGGGAGTAGAGTTTACCGTATCTGTGTGTCATAGTCAGTTAAGTTGAAAATAATAAAATATTAGACTTTAGACGTCTAAACATATAAACTGCCGCGCTCACTCACCTATTGAAGTTGAGAGATTTTCATCTTATACCAATTGCATTAAGTAAATGGGCTACTTTGAAGCGGAAAATAGCTTTAGTAGCTAGGCAAAAATTTTGCTATTTAGTTGTTCTAAATGAGAAATTTTTAACGACGCTAATATGCTAATTCCCCGTTCAAATTGGTTGGAGAATTAATACAATTGGTATTAGGTGTGTTGTGCGGTTTTACAGCTGACTATTGGCTGTGCTTTATTGTTGGGGAGTGCTATGCAACCAAATTACAATCAAACAAAGGCAAAATTATCATTATTGCCGCTGTTGACCTTTGTAGGGATTTTTCTTGGCGCAGGATTGTATTTGCAATCGCAAGGCGTTGATTATGCGTTTTATCAATTAAAAGCTCCTGTCGCGATTCTACCAGCCATCGTTCTCGCTTTTTTACTTAATAAAGATACCATCAACCGCAGCGTCGAAACTTTTATTCAAGGCGCAGGACACAGCAATATTATCACCATGTGCCTCATCTATTTATTAGCAGGAGCTTTTTCTGCGGTTGCAAGTGCCACTGGCGGTGTTGACGCTGTGGTTAACGCCGGTTTATCACTTATTCCTCCGGCATTTTTATTACCCGGCTTGTTCCTTATTTCTGCTGTCGTCTCTACCGCAATGGGAACCTCCATGGGCACAATTGGTGCAATTGGACCTATTGCTGTTGCCGTCGCGATGAAAACCGGAATTGATCCAGCACTAATGGCTGGCACCATCGTTTCGGGCGCAATGTTTGGCGATAACTTATCTATTATTTCTGATACCACAATCGCGGCAACACGAACGCAAGGTTGTGAAATGAAAGATAAATTTAGAGAGAATCTTAAAATAGCCCTACCAGCGGCACTGCTGACTGTTTTACTATTGGTGTTTTTAACCCCAGAGCCGCAGGTTGTAGAAACCAAGCCGTTTGATTGGTTATTAGTTTTACCATACGTATTTATTTTGGTCTTGGCGGTGATTGGTATCAATGTCTTTGTTGTGCTCTTTAGTGGTATTGTGTTTGCCGGCTGTATGGGTTTTGTCGGTGACTATCAAGGCGCTGCATTCTTAAACGATATCTATAAAGGCTTTAGTGATATGCAGGAGATTTTCTTGCTGTCGATGTTTATTGGTGGTTTATCTGAATTTATTCGTATCAATGGCGGCCTAGATTTTTTAGCCAAACAGATCCAAAAAATTACCAGCATTATCGCGAAATGGCACCGTCAAGTAGCTGATCAACTGGGTATTGCAGCACTCGTGTTAACAAGTAACTTGTGTATCGCAAATAACACAGTAAGTATCATAGTTGCAGGCCCTGTTGCTAAAAAACTGGCTGAAGATGGAAAGATCTCAGCTAAGCGTTCGGCAAGCTTATTAGATATTTTTGCTTGTGTTATGCAAGGCTCTTTACCCTATGCTAGGCAAAAATTTTGCTATTTAGTTGTTCTAAATGAGAAATTTTTAACGACGCTAATATGCTAATTCCCCGTTCAAATTGGTTGGAGAATTAATACAATTGGTATTAGGTGTGTTGTGCGGTTTTACAGCTGACTATTGGCTGTGCTTTATTGTTGGGGAGTGCTATGCAACCAAATTACAATCAAACAAAGGCAAAATTATCATTATTGCCGCTGTTGACCTTTGTAGGGATTTTTCTTGGCGCAGGATTGTATTTGCAATCGCAAGGCGTTGATTATGCGTTTTATCAATTAAAAGCTCCTGTCGCGATTCTACCAGCCATCGTTCTCGCTTTTTTACTTAATAAAGATACCATCAACCGCAGCGTCGAAACTTTTATTCAAGGCGCAGGACACAGCAATATTATCACCATGTGCCTCATCTATTTATTAGCAGGAGCTTTTTCTGCGGTTGCAAGTGCCACTGGCGGTGTTGACGCTGTGGTTAACGCCGGTTTATCACTTATTCCTCCGGCATTTTTATTACCCGGCTTGTTCCTTATTTCTGCTGTCGTCTCTACCGCAATGGGAACCTCCATGGGCACAATTGGTGCAATTGGACCTATTGCTGTTGCCGTCGCGATGAAAACCGGAATTGATCCAGCACTAATGGCTGGCACCATCGTTTCGGGCGCAATGTTTGGCGATAACTTATCTATTATTTCTGATACCACAATCGCGGCAACACGAACGCAAGGTTGTGAAATGAAAGATAAATTTAGAGAGAATCTTAAAATAGCCCTACCAGCGGCACTGCTGACTGTTTTACTATTGGTGTTTTTAACCCCAGAGCCGCAGGTTGTAGAAACCAAGCCGTTTGATTGGTTATTAGTTTTACCATACGTATTTATTTTGGTCTTGGCGGTGATTGGTATCAATGTCTTTGTTGTGCTCTTTAGTGGTATTGTGTTTGCCGGCTGTATGGGTTTTGTCGGTGACTATCAAGGCGCTGCATTCTTAAACGATATCTATAAAGGCTTTAGTGATATGCAGGAGATTTTCTTGCTGTCGATGTTTATTGGTGGTTTATCTGAATTTATTCGTATCAATGGCGGCCTAGATTTTTTAGCCAAACAGATCCAAAAAATTACCAGCATTATCGCGAAATGGCACCGTCAAGTAGCTGATCAACTGGGTATTGCAGCACTCGTGTTAACAAGTAACTTGTGTATCGCAAATAACACAGTAAGTATCATAGTTGCAGGCCCTGTTGCTAAAAAACTGGCTGAAGATGGAAAGATCTCAGCTAAGCGTTCGGCAAGCTTATTAGATATTTTTGCTTGTGTTATGCAAGGCTCTTTACCCTATGGTGCACAAGCACTGCTACTCGGGGCCACGTTTAAAATCAGCCCTTGGGACGTATCTAGTTCTTCTTATTACTGTTTCATTTTGGCTTTCACCGCCATTACCGTTATCTGCCTAAGAAGAGATAAAGCATAATTTATTCGGTTTACGCGCCCAACTTTGGGCGCTTTTGTTATACTTTCATTTTTAACGCTATCCGAATTAATAAATGAAAATCAACACACTCATCATTTCCTCCTCACTCGCTTTTAGCACATTTGGTTATGCTGCTGATTGGAGTACAACACAACTACATATAAACCACGGTGATTTCAAAAACCCGTTTAGCAGAAGCGAAGCAACGGCAACGATTTACTCATTACAACATGCGTCTGGATATCGCTACGGCGATAATTTCTTCTTTATCGATTACAGCAAAGATGACCTTAGTGATGGTTACCAAGACGGTGACTTTTATGGAGAGTGGTATTCGAGCTTATCGATGTCAAAGATTGCAGGCTTTAAGTCTTCTTTCAACGCCATAGCTGACGTTAGCTTAACAATGGGTTTCAATGCAGCCGCAGACGCTAAGGTGATGAAATACTTGCCTGGTGTCAAAGTAAATTGGAATTTTGAAGGGTTCAATTTTTTCTCTTCTACCTTCACACTTTATCAAGACGATAGCCAAGGTATTAGTCATGGCGGTGCGCCTAAAGAAAGTGATAGCTGGATGATAGATCTCGCTTGGGGTTACCCCTTTACAATAGGCGAGCAAAAGTTCTATCTCACAGGTCACGTAGAGTATATTGGCGAGCGAGAGAACGAGTTGGGTAATGACGTAAAAGGCTGGTTGCTCGCGCAGCCAATTCTACAATGGGATCTAGGCAACGCGGTAGGTATGCCTGACAATCAGTTAATGTTAGGTGTTGAATGGCAATATTGGCGTAACAAACTTGGCACAGATACCAATGAATCTGTTCCCCAGCTACATCTAGCGTGGACTTTCTAACTCTGAACTCGCTTTTGACCTTTGATTTTATACCAATTTGACTTAATACTTGCTCAATTTGAGGAATTAAATCTGACGCTAGCTGTGTTAAAAATTTATCATTTAGAACAACTAAATAGCAAAATTTTTGCCGGGCTATCGACAAGATTTTTTTGCCTCAAAATAGACCACTTAATTAAGTAAATTGGTATTACTCTGTGATGGTTAAGTCAAAGGTACTCATTATTTATCAGCCCCTACCTGACTACATCTACCATTCAACGTATAAAAAACGGTGTTGTGCTCTACTGTGATCAGAGCTTTTTTTGATAGATTAGTGCTCACACCAAGATAGCGCAACTTCCAATAGCGAAGCGTTCGTCGATACACTGGCTGCCACTTGTTGCTGCTCAGACAACAACGTATTATAAAATGCTATCAACTCTGGGAGCTGCAATGTATAAACATATTTCTCCATATTGCTGCCGTAATCACTTTGGAGCAATACGGGTAAAGTCGAAATAAGAAACTCTACTTGATCTGTTTTTGGCTGTATGCCATTTCTACTTTTTTGAAAAATTAGCTCCTGCCAAGTAAACACAATAGATAATTCTTTATCCTCTAACGCACTTAGCTGAGTTTTCACTGTATTCATATAGCGTCTATAGTTTTTCCACTGATTGGCAAGCAAATAAACATTTAATAAATTTAACCCCGTATAGCTCGCCTCGTAAGCTTGCTCTGCTTTTTGATGATAGAGGAAAGCTTGCCTATATAGTCTTGCAGCATGCTGATACTTACTCATATCGAAATAAACATTAGCTAAGTTATTGTTAAGTGCCGCTTCCAGTTGTTCATCCTTCACCTCAGACAATGTCGGCGCTAAAATATCGACAGCTTCTTCTAACTGCCCTGTTGTTCGATATAAAACGGCAAGATTATTAACTATAAGTGGCCTTTGCTCGTGAGTTGAGTACTTAAGTGCACATTCATAGTTTTTTTGCGCAAGCGCAGGCTTACCTATTCGGCGATAGTAAATCGCGAGGTAATTTGCAATTTGCCCCTTTTCGGACTGCAAATACGCAAGCCACTCAGCATTTTCAGAAAATAGCGCTACTATTTCATGTATTCTGACCGTATCGTTTGTTTTAATTGCAGCTTCTAAACCGGCACGATGTATCTCATAGATGCCTTTAGAGGGTTGTGTTGGCAGTTTGAGCAGCGCTGCTTCATATACCCGAGTTGCTTGTGTTGGATTAGAGGTGTTTAAATCTTGAATAACCTGTAATGTCTTAAACAATTCATCAGGGGCGAGTACTGTCAGAGAAGAAACAATAATTAAAACTGGTAGCACTTTCGCTCTCCGATTTCCTGATTTAAAGTAATCATAGTGGAGCTTCCGCTGGTTGGCAAAATGCCCGAGCGTGCAGAAGCATAAAACTGCTAGCGACTTCACATTAAACACATCAAATCCATTAAAGTGGGTCATCAAAATATGGACTCTGTGACTACAAAAACTAAAAGTAGCCAACTAGGTATTTAATCGATGCAGAAAGATACAGCAATTCAACAGTCACAGCTTAATAAAAAGATGACACAGGCTATCGAGTATTTTACTTCGGGCCAAGACCAAGCAGCAGAACAAGCATTTCAGCAGCTATATCAACAGCAGCCCACCCAGCAGGTCATTTTATATCTCGCACAATTGGCACAACGAAGACAAGCCGGGAGTGAATGGATTGAACAACTTGAAGCACTGCTACATAAACACCCAGATGTACCAGATAGCTATTATATTCTCGCTCGTAGTTATCAACAAAACAGACAACTACCACTCGCCGCTCAAACCTTTTATCAAGCGCTAGGATGGCGCTTGCAGCATGACGCACTGACAAACATTGCAAAAGTTCAATCATCCGAAGTACCAATACATGAAAGCGCGAACTCAACTAAACTAACTCCTGAAAACGCATTACACCTATTACTACAAACGTTGTCATCCTTAAAAAAGGCGGGGTTTTATGCTTTCCCTACGGCTGGTAGTTTGCTTGGGTTAGAGCGTGAAGGTCAACTCTTAGAAAATGATAAAGATATTGATATTGGTATCGACTGGTCTCACATGGAAAGCGCAATCGAACATTTACAGCATCTTGGCTGGCAGGAAGAAGCGCAATCCTATGGACTTATAAACCCTCGGTGTTTTCGCCACCAATCAGGCTTGGTGCTTGACCTTTGCGGTTATGCCACAGAGCAAAGCACTGGAGACACCATATCAGGTTTATGGATGCGAGAAGTACCTTTTACTTGGAATAGAGTGACGCGTTTCTCTGCTATTCAAGTTGTGAGCATCAGCTCACCTGCCGGAGAAATTTGTTATCCCCAGTATCCAGAACAAATCTTACAAGCATTATATGGATTGGATTGGAAAATGCCTGACGCAAATTTTGATACCATCGTCTGCGCCCCGAATATTATACAAGATTCCTACTTATATTACTGTTATGCCTACTCTCACCTCTACACTGAGTGGAAAAAAGGCAACTTCAAAAAAATGCATGCCATGCTTAAGGTGCTATTACAATTCAAACCTCATGACGGTCTTTTAAAAAATCTTATGCAGTTCGTACAAAAGCAGATGAAATCACAACAGCCGTGCCGTGTTTTAGCGCTTGGTTTTTTTGATCTGCTTCACTCTGGTCACTTAACGTATTTGTCGTTAGCGAAATCACACGGTGACTACTTAGTTGTTGGGGTCGCACCGGATGCTTTTGCGTTAAAAAGTAAGGGACGACCGCCAATAATGGATCAAGACGAGCGCTTAAGTATTATTGAGGCATTAGCATGCGTAGATAAAGCGGTTTTAGTCGGTGCACCAATGGCCGATACTGAGCGAGCAGCGCACTGGATCGCACAACAAAGAGTAAACCTTGTGATCTGCGGTGATGAATGGCAACACACGCCCCGTTGGCAAGCATTGGAAATAGCTTTAGCACCACAAAATATTCGAGTTGTTTATATCCCTTATACCCAAGGAATTTCAAGCACTAAAATTAAAGAAAGAATACAAAGCTTTAATGAGAATTAACGCTGTGTATCTGGTAGGAGCGAGTTTACCTCGCGAGGTTTTAATTGCTTGCGAGGTTTTCTGTTTCTCAAATCTCTATACCCCAAACAGCAAAAAACCCGTCGCATTGCTGCAACGGGTTTCTCTTATTTGGCCCTGGCGATGTTCTACTTTCACATGGGTAATCCACACTATCATCGACGCTGTTTTGTTTCACTTCTGAGTTCGGCATGGGGTCAGGTGGGTCCAAAACGCTATAGTCACCAGGAAATTCTGTTCATCAATGAAGTCTCCCTCATCAATGTAAATCCGGAAAAAGCTATTAAATTCTTTTGTCTACTTTAGTCTATTAACTTCTGTCACTTAAACCACTTTGGCGTTGTATGGTTAAGCCTCACGGGTAATTAGTACGAGTTAGCTTAATGCCTCACAGCACTTCCACATCTCGCCTATCAACGTTGTAGTCTTCAACGGCCCTTCAGTTGACTCTAAGTCAAAGTGAGAACTCATCTCGAGGCCTGCTTCCCGCTTAGATGCTTTCAGCGGTTATCAGTTCCGAACGTAGCTACCGGGCAATGCAATTGGCATCACAACCCGAACACCAGCGGTTCGTCCACTCCGGTCCTCTCGTACTAGGAGCAGCCCCTCTCAATTCTCAAACGCCCACGGCAGATAGGGACCGAACTGTCTCACGACGTTCTAAACCCAGCTCGCGTACCACTTTAAATGGCGAACAGCCATACCCTTGGGACCGACTTCAGCCCCAGGATGTGATGAGCCGACATCGAGGTGCCAAACACCGCCGTCGATATGAACTCTTGGGCGGTATCAGCCTGTTACCCCCGGAGTACCTTTTATCCGTTGAGCGATGGCCCTTCCATTCAGAACCACCGGATCACTATGACCTACTTTCGTACCTGCTCGACGTGTCTGTCTCGCAGTTAAGCTTGCTTCTACCATTACACTAACCGTACGATGTCCGACCGTACTTAGCAAACCTTCGTGCTCCTCCGTTACTCTTTGGGAGGAGACCGCCCCAGTCAAACTACCCACCAGGCACTGTCCTCAACCCCGATTCAGGGGCCTAAGTTAGAACATCAACACTACAAGGGTGGTATTTCAAGGTCGGCTCCACAGAAACTAGCGTCTCTGCTTCAAAGCCTCCCACCTATCCTACACATGTAGGGTCAATGCTCAGTGCCAAGCTGTAGTAAAGGTTCACGGGGTCTTTCCGTCTAGCCGCGGGTACACAGCATCTTCACTGCGATTTCAATTTCACTGAGTCTCGGGTGGAGACAGCGTGGCCATGGTTACACCATTCGTGCAGGTCGGAACTTACCCGACAAGGAATTTCGCTACCTTAGGACCGTTATAGTTACGGCCGCCGTTTACCGGGGCTTCGATCAAGAGCTTCGCCTAAGCTAACCCCATCAATTAACCTTCCGGCACCGGGCAGGTGTCACACCGTATACGTCATCTTACGATTTTGCACAGTGCTGTGTTTTTAATAAACAGTCCCAGCCACCTGGTCACTGCGGCTCTCGTTTGCTTACAGAGCAAGTCCTTCACAAACAAGAGCGTACCTTCTCCCGAAGTTACGGTACAATTTTGCCTAGTTCCTTCACCCGAGTTCTCTCAAGCGCCTTAGTATTCTCTACCTGACCACCTGTGTCGGTTTAGGGTACGATTCAGTATGAACTGAAGCTTAGAGGCTTTTCCTGGAAGTAGGGCATCAACAACTTCACCACCTTAGTGGCTCGTCTCGACTCTCAGCCTTAGCAACCCGGATTTTCCTAAGTCACCAGCCTTCAGCCTTTCACATGGACAACCAACGCCATGCTTGCCTAGCCTGCTCCGTCCCCCCATCGCATTCATACCGAGTACGGGAATATTAACCCGTTTCCCATCGACTACGCTCTTCAGCCTCGCCTTAGGGGTCGACTCACCCTACCCTGATTAACATGGGATAGGAACCCTTGGTCTTCCGGCGGAGGAGTTTTTCACTCCTCTTGTCGTTACTCATGTCAGCATTCGCACTTCTGATATGTCCAGCATGCCTCCCGGCACACCTTCAGCCACTTACAGAACGCTCCCCTACCCCGCATACTTACGTACGCAGCCGTAGCTTCGGTGGTATGTTTAGCCCCGTTACATCTTCCGCGCAGGCCGACTCGACTAGTGAGCTATTACGCTTTCTTTAAAGGGTGGCTGCTTCTAAGCCAACCTCCTAGCTGTTTTAGCCTTCCCACATCGTTTCCCACTTAACATA